>DAOUWQ010000338.1 GCA_030667035.1 Candidatus Heimdallarchaeota archaeon
AACTCATTGATAATTTTTTGAAAGTTGAGGACACTAGACTAAATGGTCACAGAACAAAACGTCTTCCTCATAACGCCAATATTTCCTTCAAATATGTTGAAGGAGAAGCATTGATTTTACGGTTAGATGCTCAAGGAATATATGCATCAACTGGTTCAGCATGCTCAACAAAGAAATTAACTGCTTCTCATGTGTTATTAGCAATTGGTTTAAGACCAGAAATTGCACATGGTTCATTGCGCTTAACTCTTGGCAGGTGGACCACTGATGAAGAAATTGATTATGTTTTAAAAACAGTCCCAGAAGTAGTGAAAGGTTTAAGAGAAATGTCCGCTTTTCGGAAGGACACAGAGGAATTTGTTATGGCCCTAAAAGATGAAGGTCATGACGATCATTAAGAGATATATTATTGAAATCTTTGAGAGAAGAATTTAATAATTCAAAAATTGAAATAAGAAAGCTCATAGAAGGTAAAAAAAATGTTATACAGTAAAAAAGTCATGGAGCATTTTTCACAACCAAAGAATGTTGGATTAATTGAAGATGCCGATGGAAGAGGTATCGTTGGTAATCCTGTTTGTGGTGATACAATGGAAATCACCATAAAAGTTAGCGATAATAGAATTGAGGATATTAAATTCAGAACCTTTGGATGTGCCTCAGCAATAGCTACAAGCAGTATGACAACTGTTATGGCAAAAGGAAAAACATTAGAAGAAGCTTTAGCAATGACACGTGATGACGTAGCAAATGAATTACAAGGTTTGCCCTCTCACAAAATGCATTGCAGTAATTTAGCTGTTGATGCCTTACATAAGGCAATTGAAGATTATCAAAAGAAGAAAAATGAGAAGTAAAATGTTGCTATGCTAATGATAGCAACTAATTCTCTGTTTGTTTACTAACCAAAGATTTTTCGCAATGTATCCACGATATGATACATATTTTCTTCAGTTACACCTGGATTAATTGGTATTTGGAAATGATCTCTACCAATTCGTTCTGTTATTGGACAGTTTACTTTACTATAATCTGGGAATTTAACGAATTTTGCCCAATAATAATACTCGTTTATTTCAGTATAAGCAGGTTGTTTGTAAGATGGAATAGAATAAATTTGTCTCGAGCCAATACCCTTAGCTTTTAATTCTTCAACAATTTTAGTTGCAGGCAAATCTTTTCTATCTGTTCTTCCAGCAGCGATATACCAAGCATGTTCATGTCCTTTTAGGACTTTTTGTAATGCAAACCCATCTAAATCTGCTAGCTCTTTTTGCAAAATTTCAGCATTTCTTTTTCGTGTTTCAAGCATTTTAGGGAGCTTCTTAAGTTGTTCAACACCAACTGCAGCAACAAGATTATTTGAACGGTAATTATAACCAATGCGAATGTGATGATAACCACCTTTTGGAGTTCTTCCATGATTTCGAAGGCACATAACATTATCTTTTAATTCTTCATTATCTGTTAGAATTAATCCACCTTCACCAAATGTTAGATTTTTAGACGCATAAAATGAAAAACAACCTACATCACCCAATGTTCCAGCATGTTTTCCATCTACTTTAGCACCATGTGCTTGACAAGCATCTTCAAGTAGAATTAGATCATGTTCATCTGCAATTTCCTTTAATGCTTTCATATCACAAGGATTACCAAAGATATGCACTGGCATAATTGCTTTTGTTTTCTTTGTTATTTTTTCTTTAACTTTTTCGGGATCTAGATTATAGGTTTCTGGATCAATATCAGCAAAAATAGGTATTGCTCCATTAAATAAAATACTATTACTCGACGCAATGAATGTAAAAGGAGTAGTGATTACTTCATCCCCTGGTTTTATTCCAGATGCTTCTATTGCTAGATGAAGTGCGGTTGTACCATTTGAAGTTACAATAGCGTATTTTGCCCCAGTATAGTCTATGTACATTTTCTCAAACTCTCTGGCAACTGGTCCTTCTGCCAGATATTTAGAATCTATAACAGCATTGACTGCTTTTTTTTCTTCTTCTCCAACTTGTGGATCAACAAATTTGATCATCATAATTACCTCTGTTTAATGATGGATTTCTAACTATCTCACAAATATTGAATTCATTCTCCTTAAAAACTGAGTGGTTGATTAGCTACTAGTCGTTGAAATTCAACGAATAGTTCAAGAAGTTTTATTAAAACGAATATTAAATAAATTAAGCAAAGTCGGGAAATGATCCTCTTGTCTGAAGAAAATAGAAATTTACAAATTTTCTCTGCTTCCGAAGAACATGCAAATGATTGGACGGAGATTTTTCTTAAAGGGATGAAAAGTTGTAGATGGATGAAAAAATATCTTAGCAGGCAAAATATAACCGAATATGATGTAAAAATGTCTTTTCTTCAAGACTTGAAAAACAAAACTGATGATGAACTGCTTTTTATTGCATATGCTGATGATTTTCCGGCAGGCATTGTACGTTTTGATAGTTACTTCATCCCGAGAGCAAGCAAAATCATTAGCCACTTTCCTTTGCTTCATCCAAGATATCAGAGAAAAGGTATAGGAAAAGAGCTAGTAAAACAGGGGATATTAGCTGCTTATAAAAATGGCAATAATGATATCTGGTCAGAATCCTGGGCTCTAAATAAAAAAGAGATCAATATCTATCGTTCATTTTACGAAAAAATTGGTTTTGAAAGCAAATCATATCGATTGGAAATGAGTTGTTCTATCTCTTCTTTTAATGAGAAGAAAAATGAAGTCAGAAATGATATTGAAATTATTTCTTCAAATGAGATAAATGCTGAAATGATCGATATAATCAGTCAAGCATATAGTAATTCAAAAGATGTTCTTCATGAAATTGAGAACCTTGGAGACCCCTTAATTACTAAATCCTTTCTGAACCGGACAAAGGAAAGTTTTGAATCATTAGGATTTGATGTCAAATGCTTAATTGCTAAGTATCGAGGTAATTTATGTGCAGGCTTATTAACCGCTACAACAAAGAATAAAGGAATGATTCTGGAAATTGGCGTTTTACCTGAGTATCGTGGAAAACGGATTGCCTGGCATATGATAAGTCAATATCTATCAAAGATGAAGAATCAAAGAATTAGTGAAGTTGTATTAGGAGTTGATGAAAGCAATACTCCTGCTATCAAACTTTATGAAAAATTAGGATTTCAGCAAAGATGGTTTGGTCACTTAATGTTATTAGTTGACAAAACAAAGTTAGGATTAAAATAATGATTACGGGTAGAGTAGATTATGAAAGCAATAGATATTCACTGTCACTTACATCACATAATAAAACGGGGTGCTAAGCTAGGCAATATTTTGAAACACGCAGAAGAAAAAGGAGTTATTGCCTTCATTGATTCACCAGTTGATGTTGAAAATTACCTACA
>DAOUWQ010000471.1 GCA_030667035.1 Candidatus Heimdallarchaeota archaeon
AGCAGGTGTATCTGGACGGATCGAATTGTCTGCTGCAACCTCGTCAGTGGGAAATATTATACTCACATGGCCATATTACGTTTCAAATGCAATTTCTTTAAGATATCAAGTATACTCTACAACATCTGAGCGTTGGTCAAGTACTTACTATGTAACTTCAAACTATACTACAGCAATGGAACCATCAGTAATTTATGATAATAATGATAATACTCACCTCGTTTGGAGAGATTCTCACCCTGTAACTGGAAGCGCTCTCTACTACAAGCAAGGTTTTGCTGATGATGATCTTGATGGTCTATCAAATGATGATGAAGCTACAATATACTTTACAGACCCATATAATGCTGATACAGATGGAGATTTATTAGAAGATGGTTCTGAAATAAGTTTGGGAATGAACCCACTAAATCCGGATGAAGACACGGATTTAATTTTAGATGGATGGGAAATTCAGTACGGTTTTGATCCATATAACACAACAGATGCTCAACTTGATCTCGATAATGACAATTTAACCAATTTAGAAGAATTCATAGTAAATACATTTCCCAATAACAATGATACCGATTTTGATGATCTACTAGATGGTGAAGAAGTGAACATTCACTTTACAGATCCTACTTTGAGTGATACTGATGAAGATTTACTCTTAGATGGTGAAGAAATAAATGATTTTGGCACAGATCCAAATGATTCTGACACAGAAGATGATGGGATGCCTGATGGGTATGAAATTCAAAATACTCTTGATCCGCTAATAAATGATACTTTAGATGACCCCGATTTAGAGGGGTTAACAAATATTCAAGAATATTTTTACAATACAAATCCTCAGTCGAATGACACCGATATGGATAAACTCGATGATTTTGAGGAAATATTCACTTATGGAACAGATCCTCTTGCAGAAGATACCGATGAGGACTTTTTATCTGATTATTATGAATTAAATGTCAATTCAACAGATACCACTTACAATACTCCAAATCATTATTCAACAGACCCTCTCGTTGCAGATACTGATCTTGATAGTTTAACTGATTTTCAAGAAATAGAGCTCTATTTGACAAACCCTATCTTAGCAGATACCGATTCTGATCAAATGTTAGATGGATACGAAGTAGTATTTGGTTTGGATCCCTTTTCTGATGATGCATCTGATGATTATGATGAAGATGATTTAACAAATTACATTGAATCAATTTATAATACTAATCCGTATGCGAATGATACAGATTCTGATTTGCTATATGATAAACAAGAAATTGATTATGGCACAAACCCACTTTCTGAAGACACTGATTTTGATAATCTAGATGATTATTTGGAAATAGTTGTCTATACAACAAATGCCTCTAATCCAGATACCGATTTTGATACTTTAGATGATTATGTTGAATTATTCCAATATTTTTCTGATCCCTTGAATAGCGATACGGATGGGGACACTCTATTAGATGGACAAGAAGTTTACCTCTATCAATCAAGTCCTACTCGAGTAGATACTGATAGAGATGGATTGACCGATTTGCAAGAGGTTCTATTTAATTCTAGCCCTGCACTTATTGATACAGATTTAGATGGTCTGAATGATTATTGGGAGTGGTTATATGCTTTCAATCCTCGAGTTGATGATTCTCTTGAAGATTTTGATTTTGATGGTCTGTCAAATTTGGAGGAATATCTTTTTCTATCAAATCCTTGGAAAGTAGATACCGATGATGATTTAATTCCTGATTATTATGAAGTCTATCGATATTTCACTTTACCATATGACAATGATACCGATTCAGATTTGTTAAGTGATTATGATGAGAAATTTGTCTATTTAACATCGCCCCTTGATCCAGATGTCGATGACGATGGATTAACAGATGGATATGAGATTCTTATTTCATTCACAGATCCTTTCAATGTCGATTCCGATTTTGATGGCTATTCTGATTTTGAGGAAATAGAAGCAGGAACCGACCCACTTGATGCTCGCTATAATCCTCTAAAAAGTAGAATTATTCTTTTAACAAGCGTTTCTTCTGGAATCATTGGTTTTCTTCTCATTTATTTTCTTAGTCCGTTTATTGGGAAAGCCATTTCAAATCGAAAAGAAAATGAATGGGTTCAAATTGGCTTAGAAAAGCGTAATCAAAAACATTCTGAATTATTGCACAAACCAAATAACATTAACCATAACCAAGATGAAACTTCTTAGATTTTACAAATAAAATAATAAAAAGAGGAATATTTAATCCTCTTCTTTTTCTTCACTTAATCTTCATCAAGAACTTCATCTGCAAGTTCTTCTACAGAAACTTCTGTTGTTGGTTCTTCCGTAACTTCTTCAGCAATCTCTTCTGCTATTTCTTCGACAACTTCTTCGTCAATTTCTTCTTCAGCTACTTCTTCAATCGCATCTTCTAATGCTTCTTCTACGGCTTCCTCAATAATTTCTTTCTCTGCTTCTTCTTCGATAGCTTCTTCGTCTATTTCTTCCGTCATCTCTTCTGCGATTTCTTCAGCTGTA
>DAOUWQ010000232.1 GCA_030667035.1 Candidatus Heimdallarchaeota archaeon
GTCACCAAATCCTGCTTGGGAATAAGCTTCCACACCTGCATTGTAACCGACTTCATCTCTTGTTAGAATTTCTCCGTCAAACATTGGTTTTCCGAATGTTGTAGCTCCTTCAATTCCTGCTAAATAAAATGCTTTGTTAGCTACAGGACCAATGAACTCTACAAGTTTATCATAAAGTGCATTGATATCACTAATAGGGAATAATGCCATTCGAGCAATTCCGACTTTAATCATTCCGCGTTTTTCTATATTAATAAATTCTTTATCTGACATAATTTTTCCTCAAATTTTTTGGAATAATTGTTGTTTTTTGAAATTAATTTCTAATACTAATTTGTTTAATCTATTTTGCTGAACGACTGCTCAGTTAAATATTTGACTCTTAAGGCATAAATCGACAAAAGAAAATTAAAAATGATTTTCTGAATAATTTTTCTTCAACCCTTTTCTAAGGGAAAAAGTATTTAGTTTACTGTTTTGTAAGAGATATTTAAATTAACAATTTTATGGGGTAATTAAGTGAAAATATTAGTTATTGCTTCTTGTAGTAAAACAAAATCTGTCCAATATCCACACCAACCAACTTGTAATGAAATACCATCAAAAGAATCTCGAGAACAAATATTACTTAAATTTCCAACGAAAAAAACTGCTAAGGATTTGTATCGGGGGGCATTAAACCTAAGTACAAACTCCGCAGTTAGATTATTGAAAAATTATTTTGATGTTAGTTATTATATTGTTTCAGCTGGTTTTGGATTACTAGAAGAGAGTGTTCTCTTACCTCCATATGATTGTTCATTTTCTGACAAAACTAAAGATCAGATCATTGAAAGGTCAGAATTATTACATATTCCAGAGGATTTTCAAGAAATGATTGTTAAAGAGAATCCTGATTTGATTTATTTGGCTCTTGGAAAAGATTATCTAACCGCTCTAGGAAAGTGGGATGAAAAACTTCCTTGTAAAACTATTGCCTTTGCTCATTCAGATTCAATCAATGTTATTACATTGCCAGCAGATCATATTACTGTAAAGGAAGTTTCTCAAATAGGTGGATTGCCAATTCATGGTGTTATTGGTTTTAAAGGTGACCTTCTTCTATTAACTACTCGTTACTTGAAGGAGCAACAAAATCCAGAGAAAGCTTTGAGAGATCTTTTAGATAATCCTGATGATTTAATTTACACTGTGAATTCTCTACGAGAACATACTTAACTAAACAAAAATTAATGACATAGGGGAAGTCTGCTCTCTTCTCCCTTTAATTTTTTATTTCATTAGTTTTTGCAACGAAAAAAACCCGAAAATTGGTTTTGCTAAGAATTATATTACAAATAATAATTAATTGAATAGAAATTATTTTAAATCACCACTCCTAGATAAACTAGAAATATAAAGGAGCAAAGAAAATGATCTTAAAAATTGAAATTGCTACAAAGATATTTTCATTTTTAAAATCCGTTTCAATTTCCGTCCGGGAAGAGTAAATCACAGGAAGAGATTACGATAAATTATGAGAAGAGCTAAAGGATTGTTATCCATTAGTTTTTTTCATAATCTTATTCTAAATTAGTCATCTGGATCAATTAGCTGTAGAAATTTCCGAACCTGTTCATTGTTTAAATCAAGTGATTTGCTTCCTATGACAGCAATTTGCAATTTTCTCATAATTGGTTAATCTGCCTAAAACACTATTTTTGTCTTTCGACTAAGGTAGATAAATAAAGTAATAGGTAAACTATTTGATAGCAATTGATTAATAGTTGAAATACAGTAAATTGCTACACTCATTCTCTCTTAAGAAGAACTAGTATCCGGAGTAAATAAAAATTGATTGTTCGAGATCCAGTTCATGGTGATATATCTTTCACAGAAAATGAACGAAAAATCATTGATTGCCCTGAAGTGCAAAGATTGCGAGGAATAAAACAACTAGGTACAGCCCATTTTGTTTATCCGGGAGCAACACACACAAGATTTGATCATAGTTTAGGAACAAGTTTTCTAGCTAAAAAAATTGTTCAAACACTGCGTTTGAATGGGTATGAAGTAGATTCTGATACCGAAGAATTGATCGCTATTGCAGGTTTGGTTCATGATATCAGCCATGTTCCATACGGTCATACGTTTGAAGATGAACGAAAGATTTTCGAGAAACATGATAAGAATGAGAATTTCAAACGTGACTTATCTGCAGGAATGTTGGGCGATCGGCTAAATAGTTTGGGAATAAAAAATCAACTAGTAAAAATACTAACAAATAAAGATCCGACAATTAATTCAGGTGGAGAGAGTTGGATGAGTCAAATAATCAATGATACTATTTGCTCCGATCTTTTGGATTATATTCGAAGAGATTGCTATCATACTGGTATTAACAAAGATTATGATGATCGTGTATTAAGCTATTTCCTGGTAGAAAAAGGAAAGCTCGTACTAAATTTCGTTAAAAACCGTATGGAACGCTCAGATGCTCGTTCTGAAATTTTACATCTTTTACGTTTGCGCTACTTTCTTACTGAAAGAGTCTATTTTCATCACGCTAAATTATCCTCGGGAGCAATGATATCAAAAGCAGTTGAATTAGCTGTTAAGGAAGGTATACTAACTCGGGATGGTTTGTATGATTTGAATGATTCGACATTATTTTATTTCTTGAAGGGATTCCCAAAAGAACGACCTGATACATCTCCAATTAGAAATCTCATCGAACGGGTAGAAAAAAGACAGCTATTAAAACGAGCTTACGTCCTATCAAGTGCTACTTTAAGTTCAAGAAAAAGTCGAGAAGATTTTATTCAAAAGTTTAACCCTCCAACTTCTGAAAGAGATCAAGTTGAAGATATGATTATTGACCGTTTACAGAAAAAGAATAAGAATTTGAAGATTAACAAATCAGATGTCATCATTCATTGCTTGAGTTCTTCCTCATTGAAAGAGGCAGAAGTGTTGATAAAAAATACCTCAGGGAAAATTGTTCAATTAAATGCGAGACCACATCCTGCTGCAGACATAAAAGCTATCGAAGATTCATATGAGGATCTATGGCGAATGTATGTTTTTGCTGATAAAAAATACGTTCAAGATGTAGCAAAAATATGTGTTGAAACTTTTGGAAGAGAAAACGAATATTCACCCAAGAAAAGCTAAGAGAGACGTAATGATAATTACATCTCATCAAGTAATTCCTTAAGGCTGATATGATATTTTCCTAATGTGCCACCAAAATTGCCCGCAGTTATTTTCATTACGCCTTTAACTTTCGATGCTTCTTTCATGGCGATTTTCATAGCGCTACGAACATCAACTAACGTTAGACCATTAATAACGATTTCAGGAATACTAACTACTCCTTCGGGAACCTGTAAATCTTTAATTTTTCCACGCAAAGTTGGACAAAATGGATGATTAGTTGTAGGACCAATATCTGGATGAGGTTGTCCTTCGTACACTGTTTTCGAACCTGCACTACAGATAGCAAAAGGAGTAATGATGTTTTCCATAGGATACAAAGCATTTAGTACTCTCTTTCCAGCTTTTAGAGCAGTTTTTTCGGAATCACACATTAGCCAAATGTTTCCACCAGAAACGCCCGTTTGATAACCAATCTCGCGTTCAATAAACCAGTCGCCCATCATAAGTGGAATTCTAATCATCTTTCGGCCATATAATTCCACCTCTTTCTGGTAAACATCTCCACAATAGCCAACATTTTCCATCATGTCAAATGTTTTACTCATGGTGAGATAATTGAACACAGTAGATGTTGGAACAACAAGAATTCCTTGACGAATTCTCAAACCTAATTCTTTGTAGAATTTTTTAATGCTTTTCTCCTGTTTTTCTGTGTCCCAATTTCCACAAACCTGCTAAATAAATCCATGATTTTTATCAGGAGTTTCATCACCGCGTACCCATCTTTCAACGCCTCCTTCTGTACGACCCACAACAATTGAGGGAAGAGCTGAACATTGGGCAGCAGTATATTGTATTAATTGCTCGTCTCGTAGTGTTACCATAAGCCTTGAAACGATACCTTCAAATGCTTCACAATAGGTATCTTCGACTTGTACTCCATTAAGTTCCATATCTGTAAACCTTCGTTAGTTAACATTTGAAACTTAATTAATTGAAAAACATTTTGCTGTTAAGCAGTAACAAAGACAGCAAATTAAGAATGAGAAAATGATTTTTTATTGCTTCATCTTAGAAATGTTAATGTGAAGATTTAATTATAAAGACAATGTACGACGGTATAGATATTGGATGGAATCACAATGTTTGGATTTGGAATGAATTCTAAAAAATGGGTTAAAGAATCGAGAAAAACCGAAAAGGAAACGAAAAAA
>DAOUWQ010000160.1 GCA_030667035.1 Candidatus Heimdallarchaeota archaeon
ACTTTGTCTGAATTTTTTACTTCATGGTCTTTTGTTGCTGCTTTTTCGTTTATTATGATTGCAATTAGATTAAGAGGGATTTCAGTAAAATCTAGAATCTCACTTAATAATTTAATTCCTTCAAAGGTTATCTCTTTTTCTTTGAAGCCAAACATTTTCTCTGCGAAACCAATCGTACGAACTTTCATTAGATATTCACTAGTTATCGACTAATATCATTACAAATAAGGTTTATTCTTTAAAACTTAAATTAGGATTGTTGTTTTTTCAGCAAAAGTAATATTCTAGTTCTGAAACAATTTAGAAAGAAGGTTGAACGAATAATGATTTCCTATGATAAGGACTTTTTAAAGAAATATCAAAAAGCTCGCGATGAAAAAGATTCCATTCTTTGTGCTGGTTTTGATCCTGCAATCCCTCAGCAAAGAGAAAAAAATGTTATGAAAGACAGTTATTTTTCTGATGGAAAGTCAAATGAAGAAGCAATTCTAGCATTCTTCGATGATTTTCTGGAAAGTGTTCAAGATTCCTGCTGTGTTATCAAGCCTAATAATCAGTATCTCTTTCATATGGGTATTGATGCTTACAAAAAAATGAATAAAAAAATCCATGAGCAAGGGCTAGTATCTATTCTCGATCAGAAAATAGGTGATATTGGTTCTACAAAGGATTCTGGTTTCTATTGGATGAAGGAGATGGGTTTTGATGCAGTAACCTTTTCACCTTTTGCAGGAAATATCGCTGCTAGTCTCGAGAGTGCCCATGAAGCTGGTTTAGGTTTAATTACGCTTACTCTAATGTCTAATCCCGACGCAATCTATTTTATGAAAGAGGGTATTATTAATGGCAAAAAAGGTTACGAATTTATTGCCGAGGAGCTTAAAATCAATAATGGCGATGGGATGGTTGTCGGTGCAACAGGACACGTTACTACAGAGGATATTCAAACCATTCGACGATTAGCAGGCGATGATGTTGTAATGTTGGTTCCTGGGATTGGAAAACAACAAGGAGATTTAAAGAAAATTATCCAATATGGTGGCGATAATGTCATGCTAAACGTTGGACGCGCTATTCTTTATTCTACTGATTTACGAGCGTCTGCATTAGAATATAATAAAAAATTCAATGAAGTAAGAAAAGGAAAATAGTGACTATTTTCCAATTTTCTTTTCCTTTTATCTTGAAGCTTTTCTGTAAAGAGCAACATGGTTGAAAGGCATAGCGAGTATCTTACTCTTTCTTTCCATTACGATGCTACTGTCGGGAATTTCATAGTCTTTGGTGCCAATCTTTGCTTTTGGGGGGTGTATCTGTTTTGTTAGTTTCCCTTTAAGCACTAATGAAACGGTCAACTTTTCATCGACTTCCCAAGTAAGTATACTTCCTGAAACATTTGGCGCGAGTTCTGTTGGTAAAAATTCAGTTGCTTTTAGACCATCCTCTACTTGACAGATTATTTTGCAAGGTTCTGGCGTTGATGCGACAATTGTACAAATGTAAGTATCATCCTTGGTCGTCTGTTCAATAATTTTTGTTACACTAATTTCTCGTGAATCTTCTTCACTTAATGGTAAAACAAGACTATATTTCCAAATTAATGGTGCTGTGATGAGGTCATACTTCTTCAAATGTTTGGTTCCAGTTTCAACATTTGTTTGCGAAACTTGGACATTTAATCCATAATTCTGTCCAAAATCAAATGATTTCATTTCATCAGTAATGTTCTTTTCTTCTACTTGCATTTCTGGTGGAATCAAATCTCTAATAATAAATTCATCCAATGTAACAGGTAAGAGATTAATTACTTCAGAAATAAAGTGACGATTTATTGGTTCACCTTCTAGTTTCTCAGTAATAATTGCATTATAATCTTGTACGATTCTAATTTCTTCGTTCTTTCTTATGTAAATTGTTCTAGGAATTCTTCTCTCAAATTTATAGATCATTTTTACCTCATTGCCTGGTGCAACCTTACTTACTTTCCAAGTAATTTTCAAACCTTTTTCAAGTAATTCTTTTTTGTATTTTCCTCCCACTTTACTGTTTACATCAAGAACTTTGTATGCAAAAGGTATAACATCTGAAATAACAACTTTTGTTAGCTCATTTTCAGTTTCATTTTTGAACGAAGCTACTAGAGAATGTTCCAAAATTTGTTCTGACGGAATGATTTCGAGATTTATAGTATCTTTGTGTTCAACACCACCGCTGTTAATATAGGTCATTGTTCGAACCACTTGGTTAGTAACAGGTGTTTGATGTTTCTCTAACAGATCATAAAGTTCATCTTCTGACATTAAATGATCTGATTTTAAATCTATTAGATTGGCTAGAACGTCTGTTTCGACTGACACTAGATCTGAAGGTTCAACTAATTCTATGTTAACCTTAGAGACTCTTTCAAGTGCTTGAGAAGCTTTCTTGATGATCTGATAGGATTCTTCTTCATCTAATTTAATTCCCATTTTTGTTAGGTAATCAGCAAACCAGGTTGACATTCTTCGATCATTGATTGGTAAATCGGTTCTGTTCTGAATGAACAGCTTTAGATTTTTAGCAATGATTTGTAGTGATCTTGCTTTTTGCCTCATAATTTGTTCTTCGTTTTCATCATAAACGCGGATGACTGCTTCCAACATATCGAAATTTTCAAACTCTCCAATTGGTGTGATTGATAAAGATATACTAGCAATTCCCGGGAATTTTACAATTTCTGCTTCTTTCTCTTCCGATTGACTCATAATTTTGCACCTGCAATTATTTACTTTTTTTTTGTAAAACATCTCTTGTTTTGAAAATCTTACTTACAATGGATTTTTTATGGTTAAATCTTTTGAGGTTGTAACATTTATTTGGTATCCTTTCAAAAAGTTAATGTAGATAAACGGTTTTTGGACAATTAGCAATATGTGAGAAACGTTTCACTTAAAAACTATAAAAAACAGTACCTAATTCATTAGAATATCAATGTTTAACTATTTACAACAAGACAAATAATTATTGTTCGTAGGAAACATTGGAGTGAGCTACCAGTTGTTATTTGCTATTAAACATGCTTTAAGAGGAATCAACAGAAGAAAACTGAAGAATGTAATAAACACACTTGGAATACTTATTGGTGTGTCACTTTTAGCTGGTGTACAAGTTGCAACAGATTCGTTAGTCAATGCTATGCAAGAAACTGTTAGCTTAAGGTATGGTAATGCTGATATTGCGATACAGAAAGGAGAATATCAGCTCGAATTTTTCAATTACTCCGTTTATGAGAATCTTAAGAATGATCCAACTATTGGTCAAAATATTGATGGTATTGCTCCAAGAATTACTAGCTCAATAGGGGTAATATCTACAATTACAGATCAAACCGAACCGATTGTTACAATTCTAGGGATAGATGAAGAACTCGATAAAGAATTTGGTGATTTTATTCTAGATGACCAATATGGAAACAATGATTATAATTTCAGTGATTTAGGGTATAAACAATGTTTCATTGGTAATGGTTTAGCTGATTCTCTAATTGATTTTGATATTGACGATTCTGGACTCAAAGAGATCCAAGTACTGCCTGCTGTAATTCCAATCCAAATGCTCTATATCAATGCTCAAGGAAACTTTTCCTTTTATACTTTGCAAGTAAAAGGAGTAGTAGATATTTCCGGAAAAGGAGTTCTTGATGCAGGAAATGCTATCTTTGTTAAACTAGACCAAGCCCAAGAGAGTTTCAATGTATCCACATCAAAAATAAACAACATTGTTGTAAGTACCACTTTAGGTAATGACAATGCTCTAAATGTAACTTCATTGTTAGAAGAGAAATTAGTAGCTGAGCTAGGGGCAGAGGATGGAGGTAAATTTAATGTTGATCCTCAAAAACACGAAGCATTCAGAGAAGTCGCAGCTTCAATTAAAAGCTTCAGAATTGTTTTGTATGTTTTTGGTTCGTTGATAATTATCTCTGGAATTTTACTTATTCTCAATATTACAATGATGAATATCGATGAAAGACAACGGTCTATAGGTATTCTACGAGCTATTGGTATGACTCAAAGACAACTTCTAACCACGTTGATAACTGAAAGTGTAATATTAGGAGGAGTTGGGTCGTTATTGGGTGTTGGTGGGGGCCTGTTGAATGGTTTAATGATTATCTTTTTACTTGAAAATTTCTTGAACATAGGTGAAATACTGAGAAATATTCCACTAGTCGTTAATCCCACCGGCTTGATAATTTCATTTGCTATTGGTATACTAATAGCTTCACTTGCTGCTCTATATCCTGCATGGAAAGCTTCGCGTATGGATATTGTTGAAACGATAAATGAAATTCATACTGAGAAAGTGAACAAACGAAGTGGTGATTGGGCAATTTATTTAGGAACTTCTCTCTTAATTGCCGGAATTACGGCATTTACAATATCCTTGCTTATCACTCCGGATTGGCGATGGATGATGTTTATCGGAAGTGGTCTAGGAATCTTAATGGGGTTAGGATTTGCATTAGCTCGATTTATTAATCCAAAATTAGCTTATAATGGGTTTGCTCTTTCATGGATGTTTGCTGGTTTGATGGCCGTTCTTGTATTGAATCCGTATCTAACTGAGATCGGTGTTCAAGATGATCAAGCATTATATGCATTTCTTATTGGAATGTTGGGTTTGGTCTTTGGTACAATTATCTTCGTTGCACTTAACTTAGAGTGGTTATCAGATAGATTTAATGATATTTTCCAAAAAATCAAGAAGACACGTGCTTTGGGTATCATTTCAATGCGGTACATTGGCAAAAAGAAAACTCGCTCAGCATTAACATTTGCTATTTTTGGTGTTATTCTCACTATGAATGTTTTTCTTGCTGTGTTTACAGGAAGCTTCACATTAGGCTTTGCTGATTTTGCTGAAAAAGAAGAAGGAGGAGTTGATATTATTGCTTATCAACCATTTCCTATATCAGCTGATCTTGATGATCCTATTGAACTCATAAAATCTGCGGATAAAGATATTGAAGAAGTTGTAGGAATGAGATTTCTGTTTTCATTAGCAGGGGCAGTTACTTATATCAAATTCATCGCGGAAAATGCTACTGGAACATATGAGTTCGAAGTGCCTATTCCAACTGATATGTGGGGTAT
>DAOUWQ010000024.1 GCA_030667035.1 Candidatus Heimdallarchaeota archaeon
TGGATGTTGATGAGAAATGCCGGGAATTTGAAAAGCTACTCTGTCATACAAATTTATTTGTCCCATAAATGCAAATACCCGTAATTTATCTATAATAGTTTGTAGTTTTCCATTCATCTTTTCATCTACTATTGGAAGCTCAAAAACTAAAACATCGGAACCAAATCTCCTGAAATTTCTCATAAATAAAGTGAAAGACAACAAACCTTTTCTCCGAGCTCTTAGCTCATATTGGTATAGCAAATCTGTTTGAGATTTTATATCTGTCATTGAAATATTTTTTTCTAAACAGAATTTTTTGAATTCATTAATATTGACAGCATATCTTGCTTGTAAAAGATATTTGCCCGTTAGAACCGAAAGAAAATATAATAGATTATAATCAAGAACAACAGGTTTATCCGATATTGGAATAACAGAACTTCTTTTTTCATGAGAGAAAGTGAATTTTTTCAAATGTTGATCCCCATGATTGATTAATTTCATGAAAGTACTTGGTTTGGGATTGTAGGGGAAATTCGTTATAGCAAAATAACGATATTTTTCTCTTACTAATTGAACAGTATAATCAGAAATCAATCCAGAATCTTTCATTTTTCTCAAGCGTGCTCTTAGTTGTTCACTAATTATGTGAGGGCAGATAAGAGAAGGAGAATAGATTATTCGAGATTCATCACCATAACCATTGTAAAGCGATTTTAAATATGGAATCGTTAAAAGCAGAGAATTTATTTTCTGAACAAAAATGTCTTTCATGGTAGTAATTTTTACAAAGTAATTATGAAGGTTCATTTCTTCATAATTTATACTGGCATTCCAATGGGTAGAATAATTTTCATTTAAAGCTTTGAAACGTTTAGTAATGGTTTTTTGCGATAATTTATCTTTCTTTGCAATAATAGAAGTTGAGCTCTTTTCATAGCCGAGTTCAAAAAGAGTTTCAATAAGATCGATTAATTTTTTATTTGTATAAATTGGTGAAATCACATCTTCTGCCTTTACAGTAGTTGAAATGACCCACTGGAAAAAGAGTTTAACTTTCTCAAGATTAGATTTTGAATCATCATTTAGAAGCACAAAAAATTCATCAAAAACAATGGTGAAAGGAATATCTTTTGATATTAGAAGGATAAGTAAATTGTCCCAATACATTAAACTTACTCCGGCAATTTCTTCTGAGTAGATTTTAGCTCTTAATGCGGAGAGCATTGGATTATCAAGAGTATTAATTCCTAACACATCAGTTAATAAAACAATAGAAATGATATTCAGAATAGCTTCATCTTCTTCGCTATAGTTTAGTTTGATAAAATGTTTAATGCTTCCTTTTATAAGAAATAGTAAGAGTAAGTATCTTTTTGTGTTATGCTGTAAATCTAAAATCCAATTAGCAACAATTATTTTCTCTTCTGTATGATATAGACCAAAACTTGGGCTATTATCCATCAGAACTTCCCCAAAAGCCCATTTAAACCCATTATCAATCGCTGGTTTCTTCAATGATATCGATAATAAAGGTATAATTTCCTTTGATAAGGAATTGAGCGTTTCGGAAATTTCAATCTCAGTTTTTTCTGCAATTTCGTCTAGAGTAGCAATTGCAACCAATACTTTTTCTCTGAGATCATTGTTCATTGCAAATCAACCTGATTTATTTGATTAACAATATAATTAGTAATATTTTTACAATATATTATGCAAATTATTTCAATGTTAATCTCCTTTACTTAAATAATTATCTAAAGTATAGACCTAATTCCTATTGAAAAATGAAGGGTATTTTCGCACCTCAGTCTAAGAGCACTTTTTTTGATTCTTAGGGATTAAAATGCTGTTTTATGTGTTTAAAACAAAGATGAAATGAAACCTCAAGACTATTTTTAGCGTTTGTTTATAAAAAGCTTAGAGTTTAATTACTCACAAATTGCCAAAATACATCACTTGAACAATAAATCAATCTCGACGCAAAATTTGGCAAAAACTCTAAAAAAAATTAAGGTGTTAAAACGTGAAAAAAATCAATCCAAAATTAATAGGCATAGTAATGTTATTACTGTCTTCTTTAGTAGCAGGTAGTATAGCTGTCCAGGAAGGATTCGGGGATCCAACATTAACTCCTGATCCTCCCGGTGATACCGGTACGGATTAAGGAAATTTGTATGTGTGGGTAATTAAAAATCTGAGAGGGTAAATATCAATTTACCTGAGGAGTGTGCTGGAAATACATACTCCTCAAAAATTCTTTTTTGACTTTTTATTTTTTTCAATTAAATGGGGAAAGTAAAAAAAATAAGAGAATTGAGAAGAGAAATCAAATCTTCTTCTTATCGATTAATTCCAACGCATATAATAAAGTCGTGTTTTCATCAAAATTATTCTCTTGTAACAAATCATAGGTTAATTGATAGTCAGGATATAGTGTAAGGTGTTTCATCGGCTTTTCAGGAAAAGCAATGAAAAATCTTGTAGCAACTTTCCCTTTAATCTTAGAATTTGTTAACATAAATTGCCGAATATTGCCAAAACTATTTCCAGATTGGCCAGAAGGCACCCCAACGTTAACTGCTCCTATACGATTTAAGTTAAGCATCATATCGAAACCAGAACTATGAGTTGCATCAGAACATAAAACTACTAGCTTGTTAGGCAAGTAAAATGATTCATATTCATTTGTTTGAAATACTTGATTGAAAGAAGGCATTTTCTTGAAATCGCGACTAAAGCTTTCCTTTATCGTTTGCATATCCCCATCCCGATTAATGAATGATTTATCATTTCCTAAATAGTAATCATTTATCAAAAGTGGTACTTTGTCATAGTAAAATATGCTTTTAAGATCGATTCCCTTCTCTGATGATTCGTTTAAGAAATTGGATAATTTTAGGATATCAGATCTAGATTTAATCAATTCAAGAGCTTTATTAGTTCCAACCAAAAAGTAGAGGAGAAAGAATATAATATAATCTTGCCCTCCACGACACTTTCGTAGATCAACAATTAGATAATCACTATTTGCTTCTTTCATTTCATTGAACATTGATTGAAATATTTCTGTTACAGAAGAAAGACCAGCGATAATATCACTCAGCTTATTAGGAACTTCACTAGTATTATGTTTCTGATATGCCTTTTTCATTGCTTCATGGAATTCTGTTATTCCCAGTTCTAAGAACAATTCATGAGCTTCTCGATATGTAATCATATTATCTATTCGTAAAAGAGCAATATTCTTTTGTTGATCAACAAAATGATATGTAATAAATTTGTCCAAATTAGGCAACAATATTTTGCTTTTTTGTTTGTGAAGAGGGTATTGAACCTGTTTCTCAGTTTTGAAAAGAATTTCTTTTTCCTCGCCATTGGGAGACTCTAAAACTACTTTGATTTGGCTATTATTCTTCCATTCTGGTAATAGCTTCTCTAAATCACCTTTAAAAAATAACACTCCAAATCTTCCGAGATTTCCAAGTAAATTACTCAAGTTATCAAAACCACGTAAACTTCTCATACGTTTAATCAGATCTTGAAAGAGTATTCCTTCCACTGAAATCAGCTTTGAACCTATTAGAGGCAGGTGTTCCTCACTTACAGCTTCGCTAACATAGAGAATAGCTTCCACAGGTGAAAAATAGAGAGGAATACCTCCAGGATATTCTTTATCATGTAATAGCTCATCGTGAGATAGACCAGTGTGAGCGTCTTCAAGTTTTGCGGTGAAAGGTTGAATGTGATAAAAGAATTCTTCATTTGACATGCCTTGTGCAGGAATATTCATAATCAATTTCTGTAATCTTCTATGATAAGCTATTTTTCCTCCACCGTTAATGTATGGATCAGGATGAGCTGTTTCTAATATTTCACTCAATTGCCTAATATCTTGTATTACTAATTCTCTTTCGATTAGTTTCGACAATATAATTAACTCCAAACAAAAGAGAGTAAAATGAATATATAATACTGACACACATTCTGAAGTCTCAACTTGTTACTAAGTTTTCAAAACATTAACTTGAACCTCAACTGAGAAGAGATTTAAAAAATAAAAATAGAAAAAAACTAGAATGAAAAATAACCATAAATGATTATATCTCAACTAGATTTCTTAATTAGGATATTATTTCTAATATCTTTTTGGTTTTCGTTTTTGGTAGCAATCGCTACAGTAAACTGGTCGTTCGCCATCTGGTTTGAATGGAACTTCTGTTTCGTTTCCACAGTCAGCACATGTGACTTTATGCATTTCTCTTGGTTCGCGGTTATATCCGTTATAGTTATTCATTTTATTTTTTCACCGAATAATATTTTATTATACATAATTAGCTTAAAATAAGTCAAAAGATAAATTTTTTTTGAATCAAACTTTGTTAATTGCCAAAAAGATACTTTATTCCTATCTCAATAATCTATTTTTATGTATATTAAGAAAACAAGTTCATATATCCCTTATAAATACTTGGATATACAATAAACGGCTACTTTTTTAACTAAATTCTAGTGAAAATGAGCTAGAAAATGAAAAAAAGAAGAGAAAAAAACTTTTCATTGGAAGGTTTTGTACTAAATTTGAAGTGATTTAAATGGAAAGAAGAAAAGAATTGCTAATTGAATTACAAGAGAAAATAGAATCTGAAAGACTAATAATAAAAAAATATGAAAAAGGAGAAGGTAAAGATCTTCTAAATCTTCTTGAACGAAACGATAATAGAAATTTTCTCAAGGAACATGTTGACGAAGCTACTCATGTAATTACTCTTGATGATGCTGAAATTAGAGTTAGAGCATTACGAGCATATTGGGAAGCTCGAAGTAGATTCGTAATGGGAATATGGGTGAAAGCAACTAAAACTTATATTGGGAATATCTGGATTGAACCAAATAAATGGGAAGTTCCCTCATTTGAGCTGGGTTACTTTATTGATAAAGGATATACAGGTAAGGGGTTTGCAACAGAAGCAACAAAAAGAGCAGTAAAGTTCATTTTCGAGGAACTGAAAGCACATAAAATAATCATCTTGACACGAGATACAAATATCCCGAGCTATAAATTAGCAGAACGAATAGGGTTTACTAAAGAAGGGCATATCAGGGAAAATATTAAAGATGGGGATAAAAAAATAGGCCTACTTCATTATAGTTTATTGAAAAGTGAATATTTGGAATGGGATATTAGCAAATAAAAAAAAATGGGTGAGAGAAATTGTTTTCTATTATTTAGATCAATTCTTCATCTTACTTCTTTTTATAGTCTATTTTTTCATTATATTATATGTGGATAATTTGAATGAAAACTTTCAAAATGCCTACTTGAGTTCTATACTCACTATACAATTGTAAACGGTTCCAGATGGTTATGGCAATCTTCAAAGTTGTTGCACAGAATTTCGATATTGTTGAGGAAGCTCAAACAGGAAAGATAACTTGCAATCATCTCTTTCAGGCAAATGCTTCTGGAATCCTTATAGGACATCCTGAAACAAAAGATGATTTACAAACTGTAAATCAGAAAGTCAAAGAGATCATAACTCTTCAGAAAATTCATCCAGAGGCTCTACCATTCAATGTAATAATGATGGGAGAGACATTCAAAGAATTTTCCGAACATTCTCTGCATGAAATAGCTCAATTACTAAAAGATCGTTGTGCTGAAATATTCAAAGATATACCAGATGAATTCATTAAACAAGCATTACTAATTTATGAACCAAAGTGGGTAGTATCTTCAAAGGATATAGAGAAGCAATTACCACCCAGTCCTAAACTTATTACAAGGGTAACAAACAAAATGCGCAATTTCCTAACTGAAAGGTTAGGGGGAGAAGGATTCAAAGTATCTCTAATGTTTGGTGAAGTTTCCTCACCTGAAAGAGCGGTAGAAATTTTAGCTAATGAAAATTTGCAAGGTTTGATGCTTGGATCAGCATGTAAAACTAGTTCACAAGTTATTGAGTTTGTTAAAGCAATTCAACAAGCATATAATAAAAGAAAAATTATTCTTGCCTGTAATTTCAAATCATTTGAGCTATCTGAAAGCTATCAAGAATACCTTACTGCTTTAGCGATTGTACCAGATAATTTTACCATCTATTTTGTTCCTCCAGCATCTGGGATTGGGCAACTGGCGCAGCTAATAAAATGAAATCTAATTATTAGTTATGATGTTTGTTCACCAGTTCAGAAATTAAATATCCAAACCCAAAAAAGTCCGCACAATCCAACCAATTCCAAATGAGAGAAGAGCTACTCCGACACTTATTCCGGCCATCTCAAGAAAACGACGAATAAAGGACAAATCTTTTGCAACAGAGATATAGAAATTAAATATAAAAATAATAAAAATAACAATGCTAATCATAACGCCCAAATTTACAAAGGGATTTTCTATTAGAAAGTAAGGAGTTATTAGAAATACTACTGTAATAGCATAAGTCAAACCAGTATAAAGACTGGATCGCAAAGCGACAGAGCGGCCTGTTTCTTGCCTTTGAGAGAGATATTCACTAGCAGCCATAGAGAAAGTTGCTGCAATACCTGTAATCAAACCCATTAAAGCAATAGTTCGACTATTTTGTATAGCAAAGGTAAAACCAGCTAAAGCACCTGTAAGTTCAACTAAAGCATCGTTCAAACCTAAAACAATAGAACCAACATAATTGAGTTTCTTTTCATCGATCAAATCGAGAAGAATTTTTTCGTGGGCTTCTTCTTCTTCAATTATCTTAACGATACCAGGATAGTGTTCTTCTAATTTGGAATAATCTATCGAAGTTTTTGCCTCAAGGCGTTCCATTAATTTAAGGGAAAAAGTCAAACCAAATATAAAGGATAAGAAAGAATAGAAAAAAATCTGCAATCGCGAAGGTTTAACATCTATTTTTGTGAGCTCTTTGAAATCGTTATAATGACCCATCTCATCCTTGGCAATATTACTCAATATCTCTTTATTGTGGGAGTTTTTTTCCCGTTTAGCTAGATTGCAATAAATATGATAAGCAGTAATTTCTTCCCTTTGTATGCTTTTAATTTTCTTTATAACCTTTTTATCCAAAGTAATCAAAATCCATTTCATTCGACTGCAAATTTCTAATAGAGTGTAATAAAACAAACAATATTAAATATACTAAATTCTAAAACCTTTCTAAGTTTTTTGAGTGATATAACTATAAAAAGAGCCACTAAGATTTGTGAAAATTACTCCCCTTGAAAGGAGGTCAGTTTTCAGTAATATAGAACTGAAAGATTACAAAGATTGTTGGAAAAATAAAAAAATTGCTTTTTTACCATCTACCGGTTAATGTTCGAGCCATGGCTTCATCAGTTTTCTTAACTTTAGCAAATTTTGCTGCTTTTGCTTTTAATTTTCGATTAGTTTTATATTGCTTAATTAGAAGCTCAAATTCATCTTTATCAATGCCTATTGAAACAGATTCATTGGTTACATTGTAAGGGTGATATGATTTCATTGGTAATTCAAAAGTAAGTTTTTTCAACCTAGTCTCTCGACAAAGTATAACATAGTAAAATTCTTTTTGATCACCATACCCAGAACGTTCATCGACACGTAGTATTTTACCTAACTCCTCTCCATCTTTCGATAGAAGAACTTTTAATTTCAAATTTGATTTTTCCATCTTAATCCCTTAATAAATATGGTCAATTTAGGTTAATTAATATAACCAATCCTAAAAGGTTAGTAACAAATCTGAACCAGTAAATCCAGCTTGATAAGAACAAGTAATTCTATTCTAGCGTCAAACATAAATTAACATTTGTTAATTCATCGGACTAATAGGAAATTGAATGTACAACTCGCGACCAAAGATGATTTGATGATTCATCTTCATTATTTTCCTTGTAAAGGAGGACATTTCTCTGTTCCATAGGAACAATAGACACAACAATCACCAGTTTTAGGGGAGAGGATAAAA
This sequence comes from Candidatus Heimdallarchaeota archaeon, assembly GCA_030667035.1. GTDB lineage: Archaea > Asgardarchaeota > Heimdallarchaeia > JABLTI01 > JABLTI01 > JABLTI01. The sequence goes on from DAOUWQ010000024.1 coordinate 7,926, forward strand.
CCACAATTTGTACATTTGTATTTGAGCTGACAATAATTTGTTGGCATGGTTTCCTCTTTCTTGAAACCACACTCCGGACAAGTAATAGATGATTGAAGAGTTATTTCATTCATAATATAGAATATCAACTAGATAAAATAAATCTTTCAACTTACAAAGTAACAAAAAACAAACACATACTTAATAATTCTAAGATTACTACTCGATCCAATTGAAATCATTGGTGAGGTCAGAGAAATTTAAAAAAAATGATTCTTTTACTTGAAATGAAGAAAGTGAAAATAAAGCATTTTATGATTAGCATTGTTTTTATAATACTTCAACTTTCTACTTTACTATTGATTGCTAAAGGTTATCTTTTATGAGTGGAAAAAAAGTAGTCGTTATTGGTGCTGGAATTGCTGGTTTGTCTGCTGGATGTTATCTACAGATGAATGGTTATAAAAGTGAAATCTACGAATTACATGATATTTCAGGTGGATTATGTACTAGCTGGGAGAGACAAGGTTACACATTTGATGGTTGTATTCATTGGCTTGTAGGATCAAGTCCTGCTAATTCATTCTATGACATTTGGACCGAATTGGGAGCTATAGGCAAAGAAACGGAAATTATTGATTCAGAAATTTATACAACAATAGAAGCAAAAGATGGAAAACATTTCACGATTTTTACTAATGTAGATAAACTTGAAGCAGAGATGCTACGATTAGCTTCTAAAGATGAAGAAATTATCAAAGAATTCACAGATGCAATACGATTTTTCGTGACATTTCAGTGTTCAAATGATAATCCACCTCCACTAGAAGTTCAAAGAACCTTTGGAGAAAAAATCCCTCCTTTCATCAAAAAATGGACTACACTATCAATTAATGATTTTGCTAATAAGATAACTGACGCACAGCTGAAACAATTCTTTCTAAGAATATTTGGAGGGTTTATTGGTAATACCTCGTCGATTTTTATGTTATTAGCGACGTTGGGTTATATGCACGCAAAAACTGCCGGATATCCAATAGGTGGTTCACTGCCATTTGCTAAAAGAATTGAACAAAGATATCTTGATTTAGGTGGGAAGATTCATTTCAAAGCTCGTGTCAAGGAAATAATAGTGGACAACGATAAAGTAACTGGCATTCAGCTTAGTAGTGGAGATAAAATTCCAGCAGATATTGTCATCTCTGCAGCAGATGGTTACGATACTATTTTCAACATGCTAAAAGGAAAATATGTCGATGAAAAAATTAATGGTTACTATAACAATCTAACACCTTTCCCACCAATTTGTCAAGTATCTTTAGGAGTGGCAGATGAATTTATCGGTGTTCCGCACTCAATTCAATTTGTTTTAGATGAACCTGATAAAGTTGACCCGAAAACGTTTCTGAAAGAAATGGGTGTTAGGACCTATAATTTTGACCCAACGCTGGCTCCGAAAGGCAAAACAACAATGGTAACTTTCTTTGTTTCGGAAGATTACGAGTATTGGACAAATATGCGCGAGAATAATCGTAAAATGTACAATGAAACAAAAGATCGGTTAGGAAAGGAGATAATAAAACAATTAGAAAAGCGGTTCCCAGATATAACATCAAAAGTAGAAGTCGTTGACGTTTCTACGCCTGCAACCTTTATTCGATATACAAATAATTGGAAAGGCAGCTATGAAGGTTGGTTACCAAGTATTCAACTTTCAGGAA
>DAOUWQ010000047.1 GCA_030667035.1 Candidatus Heimdallarchaeota archaeon
AGCGAAAACAATGAGTATGCCGGCAAGCAGCATAACATCACCTATTCTGGTAGTTATGAAAGCTTTGAATCCAGCGTGAGCATTATAGTCACCTTCAGTTTCCTCTTTTATGGTAAACTCTTTTGGATCTTGTGGACCTTTTTTAGTAAAGAAGTATCCGATCAATGCATATGAACAGAATCCAACTATTTCCCAGCCGACGAATGATTGAAGGAAATTATTTGACATTACTAAAAATATCATTCCACCAATAAACATCTGCATAAGGAACCAGTAGCGGTCAAGATGTTTGTCATCTTTCATGTAGTTGACACCATAGATCATAATCAAGCAACCAATGCCTGAGGCAAATGCTGCGATTAGGACCGTCAGTGGGTCTACAAGGACACCGAATCCTGCGGCAAAAGGTTTGTCGCCTATGTTCCAGAACCAATTGGTTACGAATGCTTCTCCACCTTGGCCATTGAAAACATCTACCACTAATAACATTGTGAAAACAAATGCAACGAATGATGTAAATACAGCCATCCAATTTCTGATTATTCGGAGCACCTTTTGGGTTTGAGACCCATCCTTTAATTTACCAGCAATAAAGCCGATAATAGGAGTTACAAGTGCACCTGCGAATGGGATAGCCCAATTCATTATTGCTGCAGATTCTAATAACATCTGTTCTTTTCATCTCCTAATGTTTTAAGTGATTTAGTCTTCGACTATTCAAAGTGGAATGCAAACGGTAGGCTTGAATTATCAAGCTTAGAGCAACTCCAGCGACACATCCACCCACACAGATGCTGAGTATAACGACAACATGTGGTAGTGGATCAACTAATCCTGCACTTCCTCCGACGATATTTGAAAATGCAATAAAGTTCAAATGAGCAGCATCGAGCAATAACTCGATAGCGATCAAGAACTTGATCATATTCTGTTTTGAGGTTAATCCGTAGATACCAATAGCCAAAAGGGCTACTGAAAAACCTAAGATTAAGTAGATATTGTCAAAAGGTATCGATAAAGCCATGCTTAGTCTGCCTCCTCTTGTTCCTCCGCTTCGATTTCTTCCAAGATGATGAATTTGTCTGTATTAACCATCTCAGAGCGGAATTCTTTACGCTGACCTTCTATACCTTTGATCATTGTAGCGGTTGATTCTGAAGCAACAAATAACATTACTCCAACAAGAATAACATCAATTGCTCTGGTTTCCCAAATAAAGTGTCCAACAGCTCGGCCAATAGAAGCAAAATCGGTAGAGTTTAGATCAACTAAACCGTAACCTATTGCTCGGTCAGCAATGTCATTAGACTCATCTACTCGTAAACCATTTGTATCATTATTTGGATCATTAAAGTCGGCTAAGCCGTACATTATGAATGCATAAACACCTAAGGCGAGGACTATGCTAAAGGCGAATAGAATGATTGATCTTGTTTTTCTGTTCATCAGTAGTATTCTCCTATGCCTTGCTGCTTTCTGGGAGCAGTTTATCTAGATCCTCAGCTGGCTCACCAGTTTCAAAGCGTTCGGTGAGTGCAACAGTAGAAATAAGTAATACTGTAACAGCTCCTCCGTATACCATCAACTGAAAGAGAGCTACCCAGGGGGCGTTTAGAATCCAGAATACTCCAGATAGAGCGATGCTTAGTACAGCTAATGCAATAGCAGCATAAATTAAATCACGCAACTCTATTGCGAAGATAGCGGCTATGATCACTATAGCTAATAGTATTATCAACAAAATTGTGTTGAGGTCCATATCTTACACGCTTCCTTTGAATTCGTCCTAGTAATTTTACTAGGAGTCTTCCTCCTTCGGTTCTGTCCCTTCAGAATATGTTAAATCTTTGGGATCTTCAGTTTCATAGATGATCATCTCTTGTTGTTGGAAGGCTGAAAGCTCGATGTAGTCAGTCAAGAAGAGTGCATCATATCGGCATGCGTCTTCACATAAACCACAAAAGATACATTGACCTAAGTTGATAACTGGTCGTTTTTTGGTTTTAGTTAATTCGGATGGAACCATTACAATTGCTAATGGTGGGCAAGCTCGTTCACAAGCCCGGCATCCTGTACATAAATCAATGTAGAGGACATGTGCTCCACGTAAACCAACTAAAGGTTTAACGCCTTCTTCAAATGGATAATCTATGGTTGCCTTTTTACTGAAAACATGTTTCAGTGCTTCCCAAACTATTACTGCGGGTCGTGGCATAATTCTTCATCTCCTTTTTTAGGCTACCTCAAAGAGTCCTTCCCAATGAGACCAGATGACTTGATCTGTCCAAGGAACATAGAAGAATGTAATTACAAAAACACCTAGTGTGACTGGAATTACCCATTTCCATGAAAATTCTAAGAATTGCTCAATACGCAATCTCGCCATTAAAGCTCTCATCGTTGAAAGTATAAGAACAATAATCGTTGTTTTTATAGCAAACATTGTAGTGTAGTAGAGAATTGCAACAACTGCTAAACCTGAAACGCCTTCGATACCTGCTAACCAATCAGCAAAGGAAGGAATCCACATTTCGACACCTGTTGGACCTCCTAAAAAGAGGGTCACGGCTAAACCTGCGGAGAAAACCATTTGTAAATCTGCAGATAGTCGGAAAAAGCCTAACTTTTTCCCAGAATATTCAACTTCCCATCCACCTACAATTTCTGTTTCGGCTGTTGGGATATCAAATGGACTTCGTTCTAATTCTGCTTGTGATGACAGCAAGAATACTAAGAAGAAGATTACCATTGGTAAGCTGAATAATGTTGGTCTATGGGCATCTAATTGCCAATCGACAATTCCTGCAAGTGAGAAAGATTGTGTCCGTAACGCTACTGCGAACATTGCTAATAGTATTGGTATTTCATAGCTCAAGAGTTGTGATGCAGCTCGCATCGTTCCTGGCATTGCCAATCTGTTCGCTGAGAACCATCCTGCTAAATAGATGATTAAAGCTATCATTGTTGTCAAGAATGCCAACAGAAGAATATCACCTTCAAATGAGAGTAACCCTGTAGTATCAATTATTGGTATGAACAATAATGCTACTAGTGGTATTGCTAAGCCAAAGATGGCTGTTAATCGCATACCCCATTTATCAGCTGCTTCTGGTTCAATATCTTCATTTGATAGAAGCTTAAGGAAGTCGGCCAAAGGTTGTAAAATACCTTTGAATCCTGCATGTTCTGGACCTATTCTATCTTGCAAGGCTGCGTAAAACTTCCGGTCAATCCATTCATCAAATAATGCAATAGATATGCAGAAGCCTATACCTGGGAAGAATAATATTCCCAATATTGTAAGTATCCACCAAACAGCGTTCACTTTTTCCACCTTTTGTTTGCTGTGTGCCAATCATTACTGTATTTTCTGAGTTGGCTTTCAGACCAAGTTTCTACCTTGGCTTTTCTTCGGTCATTGTTTACCACAGTGATCATTCTGTCTTCACAGCTGAAACATGGGTCAATAGATGCTAGTGTAATTGTCGAATCTGCTAAGTAATCTCCTTTCATCATTTCAGAGACTGTATTAATGTTTGACAGTGTTGGTGTAGTTATTTTCAGTCTGTAAGGTTTGTTGGTATTATTTGACCAAAGGTAATGAATCAATTCACCTCGTGGAGCTTCTGTTCGAGACAAGATTTGTGCTTCTGGAACTTTCCTAGGGGCTTTTTTGAAAATTGGTCCATCTGGAATGTTCTTCAACATCCATTTGATGTATATACAAGCTTCAATTGTCTCAATGATACGAACAACTACTAGAGAGAATACATCATTTGAATCATAAGTTACGACATTAAATATGTCGCGAAATTCTCCATAAGCTGAGTAAGGATCATCATATCGAACGTCAATAGCAACACCTGAAGCACGTGCAGTTGGTCCAACCGCGCACAATTCTCTTGCTTTCTGAGGTAGAAGAATTCCTACTTCTTGAGTTCGCATTCGAATGGTGTTTTCGTTCAGACAGATATCTTTGTATCGTTCCATCCTTTCAATAGTTATGTCCATATATTTGAGCATACGGTCAATTTGACTTTGATTCATATCTCTTCTTGAACCGCCGATTTCGTTCATCGCATAATTAACTCTGTTTCCAGAGATGTCTTCTAAAAGGTCCATTGTTAGTTCACGATCTCTCCAAGAGAGCATAAATAAGGTATCAAACCCTATTTCATGAGCTGCAACACCTAACCATAGAATGTGACTATGGATACGTTCCAATTCGGCTACTATTGTTCTGATATATTGTGCTCGCATTGGCACTTCAAATCCTTCTAACGCGAGAGCACCCTCTGCAGCATTAGCTAAGGATATGGAATGAATATGAGAACAAATACCACAAACTCGTTCTACGAGTGTTAGATTGGCTGAATATGTTTTTGTTTCAGCGAGTTTTTCAATTCCTCGGTGAACATAACCTATTCTTGGAGTTGCGTTAACAATTATTTCTCCTTCCACTTCTAATAGAAAGTGGGTTGGTTCTTTTAGAGCTGGATGTTGAGGTCCAAGAGGTATTTCGAAAGTATTTGGCATACAAGAACTGCAGCCAGTCTGGGGTGATCCTACTTTAATTTTCTTTTTATCAACCATATTTCATATCACCGCTTTTTTTTCTCCTTCTTTGCCAGTTCTTCCTTTTGAATCTCTAACAGGAAGTCTTTCCTTAAAGGATAAACACCTTCGGGGAAGTCGTCTGGTAAGATGAGTTTGCTTAAGTTGGGATTTCCTTCGAAAACTATTCCCATCAAATCGTGTGCTTCGCGCTCGAAAAATTCGGCACCATTAATAAGATTATACGCAGAAGCAAGTTTAGGGTTATCTCTATTATCACAATCGATCATTAAATTCATGGAAATTGCTACTTGACCACCGAAGGGTGGGCGAACATCAAAATGATATACCGCGGCAATTACACCATCAGGTTTATCGACTGAAGATATTGCTATCAAATGCCAAGCTTGCCATTTTTTCATAGCAAAAGAGAGAACCTCTAAATGATCTGGGTCAGCAACTTTAACGTTAATTCTTCGTTCTTGCTGGACCTCAGCCTCGAGTATCTTCTTACCAAATTGGCTCTTTAAAGTGTCAACAATATTTTGTTCATCTTGTAGTGTCTGGCTCATTTTGCTAGATCCTCCTCAATTGATTGTTTGATATCTTTGAGGGCAATCTTCTTTGGAGTAATGACTGGGGAGTCTTTACCCTGAAGTTTTGCTAACAATTGAGCGACGCCATAGATAATCGCTTCGGGCTTTGGTGGACAACCAGGGATATAGACATCTACCGGAATGACGGTATCTATTCCTAAGCAAGGAATATATGAGTGTCTAAAAATGCCTCCACTACAGGCGCAAGCGCCAATAGCAACGACAAATTTTGGATCTGGTGTCTGTTCATGTAAAAGCTTTAAGCGATCTTTCATCTGCTGAGTTGCAGGTCCGGTCACCATTAATACATCCGCATGTCTTGGGGAGCCTTGAATAAGGATTCCTAATCGTTCGACGTCGTATCTTGGCGTAAGAACGTCGACAACTTCGATATCGCATCCATTGCAGCCTCCGGTATTAACATGGATAATCCATGGTGACTTTACTCTTGCCCAGGTAATTATTTTTTGTAGTACCATAGCTTAAAATCACCTTCTGAGAGTTAACACTCCCAGTAGACCTATTCCGGCAAATATTGCTGGAACAACTGTGTATCCAATGCCCTGATCCAGGGTCACCATTGCTGTTGCAAGGACGAATGCCAAGATGTCAAAAATAGTAAAGTAGATTGCGAATATGAATGCGTTTGGGTAAAATTGTGCTTGTCCGCCCTCCATGTCTTCTCCGCATGCGTAGCTTTTCAGCTTTTCTGGTGTGGGATTTCGAGGGGCGATTCGTCTTCCCAGTAGGTACAATAGAACGACTGCGATGAGGACTAGACCTAATGCTATCCATAATGTGAATGGTTGAGTGTCAATCAATATGCATCGCCTTATTTGATTTTGACTAAATCAATTCTTTGACTTGAATCATAATACATAAAAAGATTTTGCTTATTTTATTTTTTTGCTTCATTTTATGTATGATTAGTTTTTTTGTAGTGAAAATGGTTTGATAGGTTATATACCTTTTGAGTGATTTATTTTTTAAAAAGAGCATTTTTCAGTTTAGTTTGATAAAAATAAGGGCATTCAAATTGCGGTTCATAATTTTGTTTTCCGAAATCTCTGCATTCTTCTTGCAAAAGTAATGAACTTTGATTGTAATTGCTTGTCTGCTAAATTAGCTTTGATTGGATCGAGATTAAGTAATACTCCAATAAACCTCTGAAGCATCTTATGAGTCCAGAGATGTTGGTTATCAAAGAGAAGATTTTGTAGTTTTCCGTTATCTATTGCCATATGCACGCCTCTATCAAAAGCATCTTTGGGTGTATGCATTAAATCCTCTCTACGATTCATTTGTATAGCATCTTTGTTGCAATTTCGAGCACAAACTCCACAACCAAAGCAACGGTCGTAATCTATCTGAGCAATTTTTCTATCAGCAGCATCTGTTGTCAAAATAATAGCATCAACTGGGCATTTTTTAACACAAATTCCGCAACCGGTACAATTTTCTGAGAGTATTTCAGGAGTAAAATTGCTATAGATTTCAGGACTGAATCCCAATTTCTTATATGCAACTATCGCTTCACAACAGCAGCCACAGCAATTACATATCCAAGCAACGCTCTCACGAACATTATCACCAATTTGAACTAATCCTGCATCCACACATTGATCAAGTATTTTTCGTGCTTCTTCTTTACTAATTTCTTTTGCTATGCCATGTTTTGATAGGCTCTTAGCTGCACCATTAAATGTAAGGCAAACCTCTTGTGGTTGCTCACAAGCTTTTCCCAGATGTTCCATCTTGTGTCTACAATAGCAAGTACCAACGGTTATACAACTCGCTGTTTCAATTACTTGAGTTGCTCGTTCATAATCCAAAACAATAGAATAATCTTCTTCTTTGATTGTTTCTTCTTGAACAAAAACCCTATCTATCGGTGTCTGAGTATCAAAAATTGTGTATAGAAAATCATCTTCTTCATTTATGTATTGATGATATAATTCAGAGAGAATTTTACGATCGAATTTTCCATCGGTACGCATTAGAGAAAATTCAAAGAAACCAGCCATAGGTGGAGCTAAAATATACGTTCGCTTTTCCTCTTGACAACCATCGAGCATTAAACCTTTTCCGGCTAATGTATCAAGAATTCTTTCTGCTTCAGCAGGTGTTTTTTTCCAGATTTTCGCTGCTTTTTCTTTTGTGACAAAATTTATTGGAAGCACTGAAACAAGTCCTGCTTCTTCATCTGTAAATAATACTTGGAGGATCTCGAATAATGATTTCGAAAGAGGAGCACCTTGAGGAGCTTTATCTAATCTTTGTTGAAGTTTGAGATAACTATTCATTTCATGCCCTTTTTTATGACCCATCTCGTATCACCGCAAGTAAGTTTTTAGCTTAAAATTAAATACAAATTTAATTGATATTAAGTAAATTTGTCAACATAGAATAAATATCTTCTTAGTATTAATTTGGATGATTTATAGTTCACCGAATAAAAAAAATAGCAGAAAAGAGAAGTATTTGTGTGGAAGGTCTTCATAAAGAATCGCTTGAATTTCTTCAGCCCACTCTATTCTATCTGCAAGGACAAAAGACTGAGTATAATTGTAGATAGCGTAGTCCATATCAACACTCGAATACTGATAATAATTATCGCCATTAGGAGTTATTCCAGCGGAATCAAATAAACCAGTTGGATCCCAATCAAGGTCCCAACCTCAACCGACACAGAGAATATCAA
>DAOUWQ010000271.1 GCA_030667035.1 Candidatus Heimdallarchaeota archaeon
CTCAAAGCAGATTTTATACGAATGGGTTTTTCATTTATATCTCGTTTAACATATTCATAGTATTGGATAATACCTTTTTTTCCTAGTAATTCAGCCATTTCTAGAAGGAGTTTTAGACCATTGTTTGGACATCTAAACTGAATATATAAACCTGAGAAATATCCATTACAACGAGCTCTATAAGCAACATAAGGGTGTTCTATACAGAAAATTTCTTCTAATATCTTTAATGATTTTAAAGAATTAGTTTTAAAGAAAAAATCATGCATTTCTAAACCTAAAGCAGGTAGGTTTAAATTAACAAGTACACTTTGAAATGCTTTTTCTTCCTCAATTAACCGATTGATTCTATCAATAGTTCCTGAAATGCTCATATCTATTTTAGCCGCAATTGCACTTGCAGAAGCTAATGGATATGCTTGAAGGGTTAGTAGTAATTCTATATCTTTACTATCCAGCATTTCATCTATTCTCCAGATTCCATTTCATTTGAATTAATCAATCAAATTTGTACAGTGATGCTAATTTCTGGTTCACCAGGACCTTCTATAGGTGTTGGTGGATCAAAAGTAATATCCCTTTTTTGTAAAATTATTTGACCATCTTCTAGGAAGAATAAACCTTCTATTTCAGCATTATACCAACCAGATTCTGTTGCAGTGTTAAATGCAGTAATGATAAATACAACACTATCGTCATCCGCTTCAGCACATACTGTTGCAGAAAAATGATGAACATAACCAGAAGGGAGGGTAATATCAATTTTCAAATTAGAAATTATCAATCCTTCATAATCAGTATCAATAAGGGCAATTATCCGTATGTCGTCCTTATTTCGATCTGAATCAAAATCTCCATAGTAAGCATCAATTATTCTGAATTTGAAATAATCATAAGAATTTTCAGCTCTTACGGTATTCAATTGTAGAATGCCTAAACTTAAAATTAATAATAAAAAGGCAACTGAAATGAACCTTTTTTGATTTTTTTTCATTTTAATTTCTCCAATAAACATCTGCTACTATTTATGTCGTTCTCCTTAATATCTTTTTCAGTCGACATTTATATATAACTGAAAATAGTCCAAAACTCCTCTCGGAATAATAGGGAGAAAGAGAGGAGGATAAGGGATAGGTTCAGAAAAACGAATTAACTATTTTTGGCCTAAATTCATATTGTTTTCGCGAATCTCTCGCACTACAGGAAACAATTTCTTTTCGGTTGTTATAAGAAACTGTTAAGCCACAATTCGGGCAGCAAATGTTGATGTGTAGGGTACATTCATCATCCCTGTAATCTATGACGGGTGGCGTGGTTGAGCCGCAAACAGCGCATTCGATTTCCCAATATTCCTGGACGACAGATTTTATTCTTCTTCGCTTTTTTCCCATCAGACTTATCCTCCGGAAGTATAGAGTTTGAGTTTTCACAATATATTCAGATCTTACTTCTCGATTAGTAGAAGTGCAATCTAGTAATATACAAGATTATAGTGTTCTTTATTGTATAAATACTTTATCCTTTTTTTGGTCTATTTATAAAGAACACTGTAAAAAGTCCACAGAGTTTTTTTCACTATTTTTTAACAAATAATTAGAAAATACGGGTTGTAATTTTAAATTAGAGAAAGTGCGGTAAAAAATAACCAAGTAAGGGTTATTGAATTATACAGAAGAAATCATAACATCATGGATGATACTCGATAATACTTTTTCATTTTCATCACTCAAAGTTATTGTTCTATCATAGATTAATTTTAATTCATCCCACAACTGATCATTTAACTTAATTTTATCATCAATTTTTGATAGTTTCTGTAAAGCAGAAAAAGATTGACCTTTGAAAATATAACACAATAAATATGACTCTATATTATTAATTATTATAGTGTAATCATTGTGTTTTATTCTGTTTATGGGACCTTTTGTTGAGAAAGCTTCTTTGGCAAAAATATTGATTGCAGAAAGAAATCCACTCATAAGTGAATCATCTAATTCCTCTTTCAAAAGAAAATTCTTGGAATAGATAGGCATTCCTGTTGATTTTAATAGCATAAACATCACAGGTTCCTCCGGAGGAAATTGAATATCCAATCCTTTATCTCGATAAAGTTTCATAAAGAACTCTTCAATATCAGCCGTTTCGATTATTTCAGGAAGCTGGGCATTTGTTGTGGAAAGTTTTTCCCATAACTCCAGTTTTTCAAGTAATTTATCATGATCAATTGATATTTTCATTGCTAATTGATCAATCCCCCACTCTTCAGCTATATTTTGAGCTTTAGTTAAGTATTCTCGAGCATTTCGTATATTTAGTTCTATTAAAGCAATTTGAGATAGTAACCAGTAGCTTTCAGCGTAAATTAACATTGAATGCTGATCTCTTGCAAGTTCAAGAATATCATTTACTAACACTTTTGCTTCTGCTAACAACTCTGTGTTGTTTGTTTCTTTTAATACAATAATTTTCAATTAACAGAGGCTTAGCATTGCATCGATTTTGTAATCATACTCAATAATATCACTATTAATGATTTCTTCTAAATATTCTTCTGCTTTTGCTCTATTCCTGACTCGATCACTTTTCATTAACAATAATGCAGTTGTATATCTTGTTCTAAGATGAACTAAGGGTTCATCTGATTCCAAATCGATTTGTTTTAATATTTCCAATTTTTCCTTAGCTAGTTCTAAATTATTACTCATTAAAGCTGAAGATATATAATGATAGAGTACGATAGCTATGAATCCTTTACTTGAAATTTGATCCATCGTATTTAGTGATAATTGGAAATTTAGTAGAGCTTCATCATATTGCCCTTTGAGATTGTGAATCCTTCCAAGCTGAACAAATGAATTCATAATATTCTGAACATTACCTAATTCTTGAAAGGTAGCTAAGCTTTTTCTAATATATTCTTCTGCTTTTTCTAAATTACCTATTCTAAGGTTTAGTACTCCAATATTATTATATGTTCGAGCCATTAACCCTTTGTTCCCAATTTCACTTTGACATTCCAAAGATCTTATGTAGCAATCTTCTGCTTCTCTAAGTCTTCCTTCAAAATTATGTATTATACCAAAATTATTCAATAAGCGACCAATGAAATCACAATTACCAATTGTTAAGTAAATATCGTAACTTTTTTGATAATATTCTAGAGCTTCTGTTCTCATACCTTTGAACAGATGGAATGTACCAATTTCTTTCAAAGTATTAGCTTTTCCAGGCAAGTCTTGAATTTCACTTTGTATATCTAACGATTTAGTATAATAAGTTAAAGCCAAATCTTTCTTGTTCATCTCTGCATAAGTTTTTGCTAGAAGAGTAAAAGTTGCTGCTATTTTACTCTCATTTCCAATTTTTTCAAAATCCTTCAGTGAGTTTTGAAATATGGTCAAAGCATCTTCTTTGTTTCCTTTAGCTAAAATTACACTCCCTTTTTGCAATTGTAGATTCCCTTTTCTTAAAATCACATCATCAGAGTTTTTATTATCCAATGAAACAATAATTTGTTCCCCTTTGTATACTTGCTTTAGGATTTCGTCTATTCTCCCAAAAACATCAAGAAATGAAATATAAATGATTTGTATATCTAATTCTAATAATGAGTATTCTTTGAGTTCCTTTTGATTCATTATTTCTAAAGTTAATTCTAACCCTTCATTATATCTACCAAAACCGAGAAGTGCTTTGCATTTGATAATATTAATTCCTAGCTTTTCCTTTTCAGTTAATTCAATACCATCCAATATCTTCTGAATTCGTGTTAAAGCTTCATCAAAATTGCAATTAAATATGAGCTTATCAATTTCAACAAGATAATCCATCAAAGGTATTTCACAAAGTATTAGCATTCATTTCGTGATTTAAAAGTTTATATTGTCGCAATTCAAATTAAACTTTTGAAAAGTATTATTAACTTCAAATATTAGGGTGTGA
>DAOUWQ010000252.1 GCA_030667035.1 Candidatus Heimdallarchaeota archaeon
ATATATTGTTTTATAATTTCTTCATTGCAAATGCTTTGATGACCCGGTATATAATAGTCAATATCCCAATCCAGAATTTCTTTCAAAAATGAAATCCATACTTCAGGGTCAGAAGTCGTCTCTTGCCCTGCAGGAAACAAATCGAAGAAGAGATTATCTCCAGTAAAGAGTAGTTTATATTCAGAGCAGTAAACATATGCTGAATCATCTGTATGTCCACCTATTTTTTTGAAAATGACTTTTACTCCATCATCTTCAATCTCTAAATAATCGATTCCTTCAGTTGGAATTGTATAAGTAAAATTTTCAATAAAGCTAGGATTTTCAAACATACTTTTTGTTTGTTCAATTTTCTCTGTAGTCCAAGTTTCTTTCTCTTTTACCATTTTCTTGTAAGCAGATTTGGAGGCAACTATCTTACAATCTGAGAAGATTTGATTACCTAAAATATGGTCTAAATGATGATGAGTTATTAATAGCATTTCGAATTTCTTGTTGGTCTCTGTTTCAACATATCTTCTAAATTCTTCAATACCTGGAATATTAATTCCGGAATCAATGGCGATTAACTTATTTGGTAGAACTATTGCTCCGGCCACCACGTCGTAATACCCTTCTTCTTGATACAAATAGAGAAATTCGTTTACTTTTGTGTATACCATATGTTCTACAATCCTGTTATGAATTAAATATAAAGTCCTTTTTTAACTTTAGCTCACTTTATGAGTCATCTCACTGAGTTTTCAAAATGCGAGTTTTGGACTAATAATGAAAACCGTTTTTTCAATTTAAAAACGACATTCTGCTGTATTAGCAAATAATCAGAAACCAAATAAAAATTAGCTCAGGAAAAAAGAAAGAAAAAATAGGTTATGCCTATACTTCAGGCAGCCTATTACTTAGAAAGAAATATACACCTAAGATTGGTAATTGCAAAATTAGAATTACGCAAACGAATGCTGTAACAAATTCTTCTGTTATTATTCCTCGTAGATCTGGAATAGATACCAGCAATATGCTTGCAACCACTAAAGCCATAGATGCTATCTTAGCGATATTTGATAAGAAACTTCTTTGTGATGAAGTTAAACCACCAGCCAAAGCTTCTCTTGCTTTGTAAGAGAATTTGTTTACAATTATTGGGTCAGCAGCTTCTTTCGGAATCAGATCACCATCTTCATTATAAAGTGGTGCAAACTCTACCAAGCATTCTCTTGAACCTTTTTCTAATGGAACAACGCTAATAGAAACCATTTTTTCCGATTTAGGAGGAATATCGATGTCGATTGAAGATGGATTCAAATAATCTTCTGAATGGAATCTAACTCGCAATCCAGGTGAATTTGAGATGTTTTTTAGTGTTAAATGCACCTTAGTAGAAGAATTCATTACGAATGGTTCTAAAGGAACTGCACTGATGATTCCACTAAGAACTTCAGATTTGGAATCCGTTATTGACGATTCAACAGTAGAATCTATTTTTATTGAAGTACTATCTTCTTCACTCATTCTTTAACCTCCGCTTCTTGCTCAATCATTTTGAACTCGGATGCTTGTTTTTCATCTACTAACAAATCATCTCGTAAATTAAGTATAGCAATTACAATTGCTGATAGCAAAACCACTGAGAAAAATGGAATGCCAATTATACCAAGTGTTGTTCCAGCACCAGCTAAGAAAAGTTCGTTAGCAGTTGCATCAAGTCCATATATGACAATCATTGCAATAATTATTCCAACAAAAGCTAGAGAAGCTACTAATGTTATTAATTGAAAAGTTATTTTTACTATTCGTAATGCCTTGTCTAATCTAACTTTTCTCTCTTCTTTAGTATATTTATGTTTCAAAATGAATCCTCCTCAAAGTCATCTATATCTACTGATTTTTCCTCTTCAGGAACTTCATTCGCAATATCTTCGTCTATTGTAGAATCATACTCTTCTTCCTTACCGCCGGGAGTTTCATCAAATTCTGAAGTAGCTTCTTGATGTTCATCGTTTGATTCAAATGTTGAAATGCTTGTTTCATTTTCGTCTTCAATCTTCATTGTTTCCTCAATGATTTTTACTGAGTCTTCGATTGCTTTTGAATCTTCAGTGATAGCAGATACTTTAGACGCTTCATCTACCTCATCTTTATCTACATCGGGGATATCAGGTATCTGTGTTTCATCAACAATTTCATCACCTAAAATATCAGGGATATCAGGTATTTCCATCGTTTCTTCTGTAGCTTCTTCATCTTCTTCTACGGGAGCCTCAATGGCACTCTCATCGTCTTGAGGAGGTTGTTCAAATGAAACTTCATCAACAATCGTTTCATATTCAGATTTTGATTCTTCAGCAGCGACTTCTTCTGTTGGAATTTGAGGTTCCTCTTCTGATACTTGTGATGCTTGGATATCAGTAACAACATCTGGAAATTCTTGACTTACAGTACTTTGCTGTATTTCAAGATCATATTTGTCACTAATTTCCTTTAGTTGTGTATTGTAAACCTGTAATTCTCTTTCTTGTTTTTCAAGTGATTTCTGCTGTTCCTCTTTGTTCGTGATTTTTGCTTTTTCGATTTTCCGTCTAACTGTAATTAGTTTATAGAGAGTCCACCCAAGCACAATAACTAATTCCACACCACAAACAACGATAGCCCATATGAAGTACTTTGATTCCTCCCAAAAGGTTGAATTGATGTCACCATAAAGCGACCGAATAGTATTAAAAATCACTACAGCAAAAGCACAAATAGTTAAGAATCTCGTAAAGAGATTGAATTTATGCTCAAATGGAGTTAAAGTAGTGTAAGTATATCGATATCTCACCGATAAACCAATCTGTGAAGTTTCAGTAAGCTCTTTGTAAGTAGGGGACCAATTTTTGATATACACAGTGAAAATCCGTTTAGAATCATTAAATGGATTTATTTGAAAGAATTTTTCATCTGTTTCTTGCGGCTGAAGCTCTTTCGTGTATGCAACTGAAGGATTGATGCGATCTTCACAATTAATTTCTAGCCGAAATGTCATTGGCTCAGTAGTATTATTTCGTATCACCATACCAATTTGTGACCATTCACCTTTTACTAATCCATCAATTCCTAACCCAGGAGTAATACTAAATTGATCAATTACTGCTAGAGGATTTAGTGGTTCTTCTAAAATCGTCACGTTCTTTGAATTATGTAAATCTTTTTGATAGCGATTTATTCGTGCTTTTTCATAAATTCCTACAATAAGCTGTAACGGAATTAAAGTTACTAGAAGGAATAACGAATTACTATAAAAAATTGAAGCAGAAATTTGGTTGCCGACAACCCATGTTGATTTATCAAAAGCGACCCGTAATAAACCAATTACTTCTCCAGTTACTAAACCCATTCCAACAACTGCAGCTAAAGTATTTTGTAAATACCGAAGCCATATTTTCCAGGAAAAGAAAATCCGATCATCCTTATTGAATTTCAATCTCCACGAAACAAACCCTACTACAGCTGCACCAATGAAATTGCCGAAGAAGCCAGCAAGATTTCCTAAATCAAGAATATCTCCTTGAATTAGTCTGTCATTAATAATATCAATCAAGAAATTACCTAAACCAGCTGAAAAAGCACCTACAGTAGGTCCAAAAATTATTGCGGCCAACGCGGGAATAAAAATGAAAGGACGCAATTCGCCCCCACCTGCTGTTCCAGGCAATAAATCAATCTCACCAATTGCAAAACTGTTTATTGCATATAACAAGGACATAGCTACAATCAATATGAGGTTTTTTTTCAAAGTTAAAATAATATTTCTTGAACTAGAAACCATTCCGATTCTCATTTGTTTACCAAACTTCCATTATTAGCTAATAATACTTAGAAAGTATAATTATTACCCTATAACTTTGTTGCTCTTAGAAAAGTCAGCTAAATTGCTGTTTAATACAGTATTTAGCTATTTTAACAAAGAATCATCGAATACTTTCGGTTATCTCTCTCAAGGTTATTTACTTATGTTAAAACTACAATATAATAAATTAGTGAGCAATATGGCTGCTACTCAAATTACTAACTTCAAATGTCCAGGTTGCCTTAATGGTCACCTTACACAAGTGGATC
>DAOUWQ010000226.1 GCA_030667035.1 Candidatus Heimdallarchaeota archaeon
CTTTTTATAAGCAGAATCTCATCTCTATGATTCTCAAGAATTGCTGCAACCGCTACCATAAATTTACCTTTCACCATGATTTATTCCTCGGAACCATATAGAAATCGATAACATCCTCTTTCTTGTCAAAATATTAATTTATCTACCTCTTAGAAAGCTGTTATAGATAGCTACTATGTTTCACTAGATAAAAAATACTCCTGTCCTTTTCTTTTTTTGTTTCACTTAACATTTTTATGTGGAAAAATTATTTCTTTAGATGGAGAAGCTTTTTTCACTTCTCCTCTGGATATAGTTTTTGAATGATTTCTGTGATCTTTTTCATTTCATTATCCCTTTGAAGATATTTAAGATTTGAATATAGTTCTTCTAGTTTATTTTTTGAGAGATAATGATGCTCGGGATTTGAATTACATAATTTGCTTACATATTCT
This sequence comes from Candidatus Heimdallarchaeota archaeon, assembly GCA_030667035.1. GTDB lineage: Archaea > Asgardarchaeota > Heimdallarchaeia > JABLTI01 > JABLTI01 > JABLTI01. Next base: position 435 of record DAOUWQ010000226.1, read on the forward strand.
GTTGGATTCAACATTCGAGTCAACCTAATATTATCATAGTAAAATATGTCCTTCTCAAAGATTGCTGCACGCCCATCAAATGCAAAGAAGGTATTTTTGTTGAATTCCTTCAGAGTTTCTTCTTGATTGTCGAATAGAATTTTTAGATGGCCATTATCTAATCTTATAGCAGAATATACTGGATCTCCAAGATAGGTTGTTTCAAAGATTCCTTCATATTTTTTCCAATGCGTTCTATTTGGACCTTTTGCTTCGACTTCTTCTGGCTTGTATTGATATTCAAATCGATAAACCTCTCCACTGGCCACTAAAACATCTGCACCGGTAGGATTCTGCTCTTTATCAAGTATAAATTTTATAGCGATTGGCACAGGAGCTGTAAATTCAATTTCGCTATGCGAAAATAATGGAATGGGATTCCCTTGATAGAAACCGATTGGCTTGTCTTCGATTATCTTAAACTCAAATTTTGCTCCAGGGAAAGCATAATATCCTTCAAGTTTCTTAAGATCTTGTATATCAACTTTTGTTTTTGGTTTCGTGATAAAAGTTTCTGGAGTGATTTTCTCGGGAGGCGATATGCTTGCTCCCCTTGCTTTCAAAAGTAATTGTAATGCTTTATTTCCTAGGACTGGTATTCCATTTGTGGGATGATTGTTAGTTAGGATTATAACACCAACTTTGTATTTGACATTCCAAGTAATATATGCATTATATCCACAACCCTCTCCAGAATGCTGGAGAATTTCAGCATTTGGTATTGATTCTTTATCAACAATTAATCCAAGACCATAATATTGCTTAGAATCACTTGTAGTAAATTGTTCTTTTGCCATTTCCAGTATGTATTCTTTGCTAATGTGCTGTTTGCCTATTATCTTTCCTTCATTTATCATAAATTGAACAAACTTTGACATATCCATAACAGAAAGAAATTGTACCCCTGCACCATAATAAATGATATTAGAATACTCGGCTTCTCGACCAGAAGTATATCCAACAGCTCGATTTGGATTTCTCAGACTAGCTTCTTTTCCATAAGCTAACGTGGTAATCCCTAAGGGGTCACAAATTTCCTTCTGAATGAATTCTGGAAAACTCAAACCACTAACCTTACTAAGACAATAGGCAGTTAGAGACATACCAAGATTCGAATAAAAAAACCTATCGCCAACAGGATAGCGCAACCAAGTATCGGGGATGCTTTTGATGTACTCCTCAAAACTTGGAGTTGATTGATCATATTCTCCACCGATTTTGGTTCGATGGGTAAAACCTCCATAATGGGACAGAAGATGTCGGAATGTTAATTTCTCTACTTCAGGATTACCATATCTACTATTAACTGTAAAATCTGGATAATAATCAAGTAGTTTATCCTCAAGTGATATAGATCCTTGAGTCATAGCCCGCATAAAACCTACTGCGGTGAAAACTTTCCCGATTGATTGAATATTGAAAATTGTTTCAGGATTAACTTTAGTTTTTGTCTCAAGATTACTATAACCAAAACAATCCATCCACAAGATATCTTTCTCATCTACTAAGGAAATAGCAAGTCCAGGAATATGCTGTTCTGCAATGATTCCGTCAATGTCTTCCTTTAACTCATCAATAATTTTTCTATCAATATTTGTCATACTTGATGAAGTAGAAATTTCGCTTATAAAGTAAATTCACTTTTTGAGGTCACATCATGAGGTCACATGATGTTATCAAAAGCAGCTTCTTAGAAAGACATAAAAAGCTAAAGTTTTCACACAATACAAACTAGAATTAATTCTAGTAAATAATCCTTTACCTGGATGTCGCGCAAGCGGAATTGGTAAGGTGAAATAACATGTATAAATACGTTGGAAAATTTTGGAAAAACAGAAATAGCCCTGAATTTAAGGCTTTACAACGTGATAGATTAATTGTTTGGCGTAGAGAAAGTACAACTATTAGAGTTGAAAAGCCAACAAGAATTGATCGCGCAAGAGCTTTAGGTTACAAAGCAAAAAAAGGCTATGTTGTTATTAGAATCAGGATTAGAAGAACACGTTTACGAAAGAGCAGACCAAGTCAAGGTAGAACTGGCAAGGGTCAAGCAGTTAGAAAAATCCAACCTGGCAAAAGCTTCAGATGGATTTCAGAGGAACGTGTTGCTCGCAAGTACCCTAACCTTGAAGTACTCAACTCTTATCCAGTAGGCGAAGATGGACGATACAAGTGGTTTGAAGTCATTTTAGTTGATCCACATCACCCAGTAATCGTCAAAGATCCAAAGATAAATTGGATTTGTCGTCCAGCTAATAAAGGAAGAGTTTTCAGAGGCTTAACTAGTGCAGGCAAAAAATCAAGAGGTCTGTCTAAGAAAGGTACAGGAACTGAAAAAATTAGACCATCTCTACGAGCACATAAGAGAGACGGTAAATAATCCAAGATTTCGACAATTAGTCGATCTCTTTCTATCTTTTATTTTTTACTTATTGCAGTTCTCATATTTAGGAGTCAGTATCTTTGTCATCAGAAAACGCTATCAAAATACACGATATTAGAATTTCTTGTAGCGCACATGCTACTGAAGATCTAGTGAAGGTCAAAGAAGCGATGTTATTCTTTCTTCCGGAAAAATTACGAGTAATAGAAGAAATAACCGACCTTGATATCATTGGTCATGCAGGACATCCAATACATCTTTTAGAACTAGTAGTAAAACATCGAAGAAAAATACTCGAAACGGTAAAATATCTTGCTGAACTTTTAGATGATGCGGATAAAGAATTTCTTTTTGATGAACTAGATAGTCATTTAGGTGAAGACAATTGCTTGTATATTCGAGTAAACAAACAAGATGCGCTAAATGAAACGTTTACTTTAGATGAAAAAGATAATACAATTAAACTAGTAATTAAATTGATTATATATCAACGCAAACCACAGTTAATTGAGAAGACACTTGAAGAATATGGGTTGATAAAGAAGGGTTGATCCGCCGATGATTCCTTTCGTTGAACCAACAGTCTATGTTGATAATGAGAAATCAATGCTTGAATTTGATACTATTGCTTCACGTCTAGGAATTGCTGGTTATGTAGTATGTGATTTTTCAATCAAAAAAGGAAAAAAGGCTGAAATACAAGAAACTATTGAACATTTCTCAAGAAAGAACACCAATATTGCTAATCTAAATAAGGTAAAAAATTTCCTTTCAAAGGAAAGAAATCAATGTGAATTATTGAGTGTAACAACTACAGATGCAAAAATCGCTCAGTGGGTAGTTAAAGATAATAGAGTTGACATTCTATCAATTCCTGTTTCAAAAATAAAAGAGATAATAACTGAACAATTAGCCAATGTGGCTGCTGCAAATCAAACTTTTCTTGAAATAGATTTAAGCTCAATAATACATTCAACAGATAGAAAATCGATTATTCTACATAAATTGACTCGAGTAATGAGTTTAATACTAAAACAAAGAGCGCCTTTCGTTTTTACTACTAAAGCAAAAGATCCATTCGATCTAAGAGATATGCGTTCTATTATTGCAATAGGTAATCTTATTGGTGTTCCAGAACTGAGAACTAAAGATTGTATGAAAGCATTTTATGAAAGAATACAACTGAACAAGAAAAAACTCAGTGATGAATTCATTACAACAGGCATCTGGAAGAAAAACAAAAAGCAATCACCTAAAGAAACTAAAATTAAAAAGAAAAAAACAGTTAAAGTTGAGATTGAATCTGATGATTTATCTATAGAATTTATTAAACTGTCTGAAGAAAAAAGAAAATTGGACAGACAGAGATATATCCTCTTCGAAATTCTTTCAGAGAAGAATACAAAATTCGAAAAGAAACAGATTGAAGATTTAGTGTGGAATGAAGTAGGTAATCATTTTGGATCTGTAGGAAGTTCAAGAATAGGAATGTTTTTCTCATACTTTAGTTTAGATAAGCAATTTGGCATAATTCGTTGTAC
>DAOUWQ010000108.1 GCA_030667035.1 Candidatus Heimdallarchaeota archaeon
GTTACTGCGCGAATGAGTATTTCATCAGCAACTAAGAAAGCATCTTTTAATGAAAGTTCAGGAACGATTTCAATTAATTTTTCATTTGGAACTACAATGGTAGTGTCACTACTTTCATATAATCTCCTCAATCCTTCTTTAGCATGTATGGCTTTCATTTTTCCTTCGACATCAAATGGGAGAGTGCATATTGATACTGTTAAAACACCCAGATTTTTAGCTAAACGGGCAATAACAGGAGCAGCACCAGTACCTGTTCCTCCACCAAGTCCACAGACAATAAAGACCATGTCAACTTGTGTCAGAATTCCTTTCAAGGTTTCACTTGATTCGTCAGCAGCCTCTGCACCAATTTGTGGATCATTACCTGCACCGAGTCCTCTACAGAGATCTCTGCCTAAGAGCATTTTCTTATGACTCTTTGAGAAGAGCAATTGCTGTGCATCTGTGTTCGCTGTTAGAGTGATTGCTCCAACAAGACCCGATTGATTTAATCGAGTGACTGCATTATTTCCTGCGCCACCAACACCTATAACCAATATTTTCGCTTGGATGTCCTCGATAATCCTACGTAAATCTTGATCAACATCTTTAGAGTCATGATTTGTTTCTTCTTTTGGAAAGAGCTCTGGTACTTGCTCTTTTTCAGTGATATTTTTGATAAAAGATTCCATTGTCCTCACCTAATAACTATACAAATAGAGTTGAAATATTAAAAACCCGTGTGCGACCAAGACATTTTTCTCGTATCAATGGTGATAACATCTAGAGATTACATTCAGTCAAAATAGGGTAAAAAAGAGTATTTTACAGTGTTATTACGATAAGAAGCATAGTAACAATACCTAACAGACTCGAAAAGAATGAGATAAGACCCATTGATGTTACTATTTCAAACTCTTTCAAAGGTTCTCTTGCAACTATCCAACGAGTCAATGTTAAAGGTGCTTTTTTATGTGGATTTACAGCCATTGTATCATCTTTAAGCACTTTAATTGGACGTTCTTTAATTTGTCTTCGTTCTCGGAAACCACGAACACTTGAAATAATTTGGAATGAATTCATAATTTGAGGCATCATTGCAATGATAATTATTAATTCAATACGACCAAAAATCGCTACTAAAGCTATCATTGCTCCAATTGTCAAACTTCCTGTATCTCCACAGAAAATCTTTGCTGGGTATTTATTGAACCAGAAAAATGCGAATAAACAACTGAATAAAAGAACAGATAGAACTATGCCTGGAACATTGACTACCCCTTTTACATAGAGTACAATAGTGGAAATTATTGCTGTTCCGGAAACAAACATCATAGTAACCGGTGAAGAGCCGTTCATAACATCCAACATATTTGTTGAGTTAGAAAGAACTGTGATAGCAAATGGAACTAAGAGCCAATAAATGACAGTGATTCTTATTGGACCAATTAGGGGTAAATATGGATTAGGGAAAAAAAGCATCAGCTCATCATTTGCAAGGGAAGGGTTGGCAGCTAATTGCCAAATTAAGATCGGTAAACTTGGAATTAATAATAAGAAAGGTTTAGTGATTGCACCTAAAGCTTTCAAATCATCCCAAATCCCAATTAATCCCACAAGTAAGATTGCAATTGCAGAGACAGTAAAGTGTTGCCAAAATTCAGGATAAATAAATATGCAACAAATAATTACTACTAACATAACGACAACGAAACCTACTCCTCCCATTTCAGCTACTTTTGGTTTGGCAGCTTTATGAACATCATGACCGTAGATACCTTTTTTCAGAAAGTACTTGCTCAGAAACCAAGTTAGAAAGAATGTAGCAGCAAAAGCAAAAACGAATATTATTGCCAACCAAATCCATTGCATAGTATCCATAATTAATCACAAGTTCAAAAGCTAATTTCTTGTGTGTCCTTATTATAGGTAATTAAAAAACTTTTGATTTCTAGGAAACCTTTATCAAAAGTAGAGAGAAGAAAGAAGTTAAAAAGGGTCTTTAGACCTTATATTTTTGGAATCGTACAGATTTTCAATGAAAATTTAACAGATACAAAAAAGTCACAAAAACTAAATTTAATGAAAAACAAATTCAAGAGATAGTGTTGGACTTTTATTTTGTAAATAATAAGAAACAGAAGGTTAACTAAATTGTCAGATAAAAAAACTAAGATGCTTTTAAGCGGTAATGAAGCCATAGCTAGAGGTGTCTTAGAAGCTGGTGTTGATGTCGCTGCTGCATATCCCGGTACTCCTTCCACAGAAATTATGGAAACCATTGCCTTATTCGGGAAAGAGACTGGAATGCATGCTGAGTGGTCAATCAACGAAAAAATTGCCTTTGAAGTGGCATTAGGTGCTGCATGGAGCGGATTACGATCCTTTACTGTAGCAAAGCATGTAGGACTAAATGTTGCGGCAGATCCATTCTTCACAGCAGCATTATTCGGTGGTATGAAAGGTGGATTTGTTATGTGCATTGCTGATGATCCGAGCTTCCACTCAAGTCAAAATGAGCAAGACACAAGAATGTATGCCCTTGCAGCACACGCAATTTGTATGGAACCCTCAACGCCACAAGAAGCACTGGATATGGTAAAATACGCTTATGATTTCTCTGAAAAAAATGAATCAATGATCATCATGCGATCTACAACACGTTTAAGTCATTCTCGGGGACCAGTCGAAATAGGTGAAATCCCTGCAAAGAGAGAAATAAAAGGGGAATTTGTGAAGAACCCAGAGAAATTCGTTTGTTTACCTAGTAGCGCTCGAAAAGCAAAACCACTCTTATTGCAAAAATTGGATGAAATGAAAGATTATTCATGCAAATCTAAATGGAATGTAGTAACCAAAGGAAAAGATCCTTTACTAGTTATCACATCTGGTGTTTCTTACACATACGTAATTGACGCTATAAGAGAAATGGATATTGATCCAACCATTTACAAGATTGGTTTTAGCAATCCCTTACCAGAAGCAAAAATAATTGAGCTATTAAAAGCAAATCCTAAGTGCTTAATTGCTGAAGAAGTTGAACCATACTTTGAATTATTGGTGAAAGCTATAGCAGCAGAAAATGGTATTAAAGTTAAAATCTTCGGAAGAAAGGAAGGAGCTATTCCAATTTCAAATGAACTAAATCCACTGATTTTAAAACGTGCATTCGCAAAAGTTATGGATTTAAAACTTGACGAACATGAGGAAGACTTGCCTTCACAAGCTGAAATTAACAGTCAATTGCCAATCAGGCCTCCTGAGCTTTGTCCAGGATGTCCTCATAGAGCAACATTCATTGCAATTAAAAAAGCAGCAAAGAAACGACAAATCAAACCAATAATGCCTGGAGATATTGGATGTTATACTCTCGGATTTATGGCTCCTCTGAGCTCTGTTGACACTACAGTATCTATGGGTTCATCCATTGGTATAGCAAATGGACTTGCTCACGCAACAAATCAAACAATTATCCCTGTAATAGGTGATAGTACTTTCTTCCACACAGGTATACCAGCTTTAATCAATGCCATAGTTAACAATGCAAAGTTTGTCTTGGTAGTTGTTGATAATCAACTAACAGCAATGACCGGCGGACAACCAACTCCAGAATTAGGTATAACGGCATTTGGTGAACCAGCAGGTATTGTTACTATCGAACAAGTTTGCAAAGGAATTGGAATCAAAAATCTTGAGATAGTTGATCCATATGACCTCGAACATACTATAGAAGTCATTGGAAAAGCACTTGATAGTGGAGAGCTCTCTGTTATTATCTCAAGAAGAGATTGTGCTTTAGAATACGCTCGAGTAGCAAAAAGAGCGAAAGAGAAAATCGAAAAGTATTTCGTAGATGAAGAAATCTGCATTGGATGCAGAACTTGTGTGCGAACTTTTGCTTGTCCATCAATAACATTCGACTATGAGAAAAAGAAAGCTCATGTTGATGAATCAACTTGCATTGGATGTGGCGTCTGTAGAATAATCTGCCCCTACGATGCTTTTACTAAGAGGTGAATCAAATGACTAAATTAGACAAACCATATCAAATTGAAATTGCAGGAGTAGGTGGAACCGGTGTCCTCACTGCTGCCATGCTTATCGGTAACTCTGCATTAGTCCAAGACATTTTTGTTGTGCAAAGTGAAATCCATGGTATGGCTCAAAGAGGTGGTGTTGTTAACACTGAAATTCGCTTCGGACCTGTTAGTGGCCCTCTAATTGCCGATGGTGATGCAGATGTTCTCTTAAGTTTTGAACTTGGGGAAACAGCACGAGCTATTCGCAAAATTGTTCCTAAAAAAGGCTATGTAATTATGAATAGTCATATAATAATTCCACCAAGCTTGAGTGCAAAGAAAGGAGGAAAATACCCTGAAACAGAAGACATTCTTGCTATCGTTAAGAAATTTACCAACAATGTTTTCTTAATTGATGCCTTCAAATTAGCTTCCGAAGTTGGTGATACGAGAACTCAAAATGTTGTTTTAGTAGGAGCTCTCTTTGCCATACCAAATTTCCCACTTACGAGAGACTCACTCATCAAAGCGCTCAATATACGCTTTAGAAAAAACGAAAAAGTTGTTGCAACAAATATCGAAGCATTCGACAAAGGTTACAACACAATGAAAGAACTAATGAAGTAGGCATCTTTGCCTTCTTCAATCCTATCTCTTTTTTAACTTGAAAATACTATAATAATTTGTTCAAGAGCACTTGTTGGTGAATAAAATTCAGATACTAGATAATTACTTAGATGATTCAAAAGTAGAAATCACTTTTGTTAATGGGCTCACACGCATCCATATTAAAGAGCTTTTATTTTTTAAGGGCATGGAATTACCAGATCATTTGAAACTATTTTACGAGCAAACAAATGGGTTAATGATCGATTCCGAGTATTTTCTAGATGATTTAGATGATCCAACAAATCTTCTGATAAATTCATGTGAGAACCTTTTTTTTACTAAGAAAAAAGTAAATCAGCTTCCTGACAATCGATTTATTTTATTTGCTACTAACGATGAAGAAGTATTTTATTTACTTGATATGAAAAATCTTGACCCAGAGGGGAATCCTTTAATCCTCCTAACTATGCCTGCATATCAAATTTATATCCCCTTAACAAATTCTTTCGACGTCTTTCTAGAAAGTAGCTGTTTAGGAATTTTGGGTTTATTGGAATCTTTTGGAATGGAACAACCAATAAAATCAAACAGAATTTCACGTAGCTTGCTGAAAAAGAACAAAACTGTTCTAGCTCTTCTCAAAAATATGTTTGAAACGTCTAAAAGAGAGTTTGATCTTATAGATTTGTGGCATATACCTGACAAAACAAAGAAAATTATTCAAAAAAGCATTTCGAATTGGTTTAAAGAAATTCAGAGATTGTTAACCATTTTCAAATGATTAACAACCAATTAACCGTTGTTCTAGTTTAGACTTCTTTTGAGCGAGCCATAAAGGATGCATTAATAATTTGTTGAATTGCACGCACTAAGGCATCTTGTTCTGTTACGAAGCTTGTTAGCTCTCCGTCTCGAGTGATAGGAGCAATTAATACTTCTGCACCATCACGAGTAACTGCGAAGAAGTCTCTCATATTGTAAGCCCAAATAGTAATGTTACCTTGTGATTTCAATGCTGCGACCATCGCTTCATCTCTGAATGGGTCAACATCTGCTAGTATTCTTATTCTAACTCTCTTTGAGACCTGTTTAGTAAGAAGATCTACAAGATATTGATCTATTGTAGGAACGACTACAGTACAAGTTGATCGTGTACGAAGTAGCATATCGTAAATAGTATTCATTGAATTTTGATTGCCATAAACAATGATTGAATGTGGTTTTGGAACAGGAAGGATTTGATCAACTGCATTGGTAATTTCTTGGAGGTACGTTTTGGTTTCGTTTACTTTGTAAATAA
>DAOUWQ010000199.1 GCA_030667035.1 Candidatus Heimdallarchaeota archaeon
ATATTGAGAAATTTATTGCTAAACATGCTAAAAAATACGGTATTCCAAAAGTTGCACTTAAAGCTTTGAAGGATTTCGGGATTTTTGATGCACGAGTACTTAGTGTACTAACCGAAACGGAAATCGGTGAGATTCCAAATGTTAGTGAAAAAACTGCTGTTGCTTTGGTGCGAGCTGCCGATGATAGTTTTAGAGGACCACTGTTTCAGAAAGCAGCTGAGCAATCTGAAAGATTTCTCAAAAAACGAAAATATTTCACTACAGGTTCAGAAGTATTTGATGAACTCTTGGGTGGAGGTATGCCTACAAGTGCCATTATCGAAATTAATGGTGAGTATCGTACCGGAAAAACTCAAACCTGTCTTACTTGTGCGGTAACTGCTCAGCTTCCAGAAGATAAGGGTGGTTTAGGAAGACCTGTGATCTATATTGATACTGAGAATTCATTTCAAGCAACCCATCTACAAGATATTGGTAAAAGATTTGGAATCGATCCATATGAATTATTGGATAATATTTTTGTTGTGCAAGCAGAACAATTAAGATATCTTAATCAAGCAAGTGATAGGTTGCCTGGTTACGTTCAAGCTTTGGATCCTGGTTTAATAATTGTTGATTCACTTATGGCTCCTTTCAGAAATGAATTTCATCAGCTTAATCTCCTCGCAGTACGACAGAAAAAAATTGGAAAACTCATTGGTTTGCTGAAGAGAATAGCCATTGCATTTAATACAACAGTTATTTTTACAAATCAGGTTTTGGCTAATATTGGTCCTTCTGCAGCCTACGTTCCTGTAAAAGCTACTGGTGGTCATGTAATTGCTCATGCCTCTGACATCAGAATTTTCATGAAGAAACTTAAAGGTAATCTACGAAGAGCAAAAATCGATGATTGTGCCTGGTTACCAGGTGACCAAGTGGAATTTTACATTACTAATGCTGGAATATCCGATGAGGAAACTATTTCATTAGATGCTTCTGAAGAAGCCACAGTAGTGATTGAGGATATTGAGCCTGAAGAGAAGATTGAAACTCCGTTAATTCAAGGAATAAAAGAAGTCAATGAACAGAAGAAAGCACAAGCTAAAACCAAGAAAAAAGTGAAAACAATTGAAAAAGAGGAATCTGTGAAAGAGATCCCAAAAGAAGCAAACAAAGTGGAGAACTTAGATAATCCTCTCTCTGATTTAGTGGCTGAGATAATTGAGCTTGAGGAAGAGGAAATACAATCTGAAGAAAAACCAAAAGCAAAATCAAAGACCAAAACTAAATCTTCCTCTACAGCAAAAAAGTCAAAAGTACCTGCATAGAAAAACCAGAGAATATCAGACAAATCCATACTTCGACTAATGAAATCTCTCGAGAGTTACCCATGACAAGCAATGATAAACCGCAGAACTCCTCAGTTGGATCACTTGGTTCTATGAGAAATGTTATCTTTATTTCGTTTGGAGCTTTCGTTTGGTCAATTTATCTTTCCATCCAAGGTCAATTTCTGAACGATTATATCGCTGATATGGGTAGTTATACTCCATTGAAAATTTCTTTAATGGTTAGCTTAGTCGCAATAACTGGTGCATTTGCCAGTATTATTTTTGGTGCAATTAGTGATAATCTTAGGATAAAGTTTGGCAGAAGAAGACCATTCATAATTATTGGTGGAGTTTTCTCTGCATTATTTTTCTTTATCTTACCATTTCAAAATGCAGTAGCAGCTATTATTGGTATCAATGTTATAATGAGCATATTCAATAACGCTGCTTTTGTTTGTAATAATTCCTTTATACCTGACACTACATCAAAGAAAAAACTTGGAAAAGTAAATTCTATTACTGCTTTAGGTACTTCTATTGGGACAGTTGTTGGTTTTGCCTTAATGATGATTAATTCTGCCAACACTATTTTCTTTGTTTCAGGTGCAATATGCTCTATTGGTTTTCTAATAGTAGGGTTATTTATTCAAGAAACTAGTAATCAATCGGAACCCAAGAAATGGTATGAAGATGTTAAAGAAACATTCAATCCTAGAAATTTAAAAAATGAAAAAGGATTTTTCAATTTCTTGATAAGTCACTTCCTATTACACACGGGACTTAATGTGTACATTCCTTTCCTTCTGATATTTCTAACGCAAAAAAATAATCCAGCAAGTGGAGAACTCATAGGATTAGGTCTATCCATTGAAAATGGTGAAGTTCTTATAATATTTGCTATTATGACTGCTGTTTCATTATTAGCATCAATTCCTATCGGAATTTTTACTGACCGAATAGATACAAGTCTGTTTTTATTGATCTCACGGGTAGTATTTGCAATTGCAACAATGATACTGGCTCTGACACCTTTGATTCGCACATTGAAACCTTTGGTTGTTGGATTTTTATTCATAATTCCTTATGGTATTGCCAATACAGCGGATATAATTTCTAGAGGGACGCTAATGCATAAATTAGCTCCTAAAGAAAAAAGAGGTCAATTTTTGGGCCTAACAGTTTTTGTTAAAATTTTAGCTCAGATACCTGGTGTAATCATTGGTGGCTTATTAGCTCAATTTTTACAAGGAGGATATCAATTTGCATTTGTTATTGGAGGAATTATCGTTCTTCTTTCGTTGCCATTCATTTCATTTACAAAATTGAGAACTCCATTAATTCAAGAAACAAAGGAAAAATCGATTTCAAGTTAGGATAATTATTTCTTAGAATGAGAGTTTGAATACTTCCGTTAGTATTTTATCAAGTTCTACTAAACTATTAGCTACTTTCTTTAAACCAAGATAATCTGCTAAAGGTGTTAAACCTGAAATAAGTGATTTTACGCTGGCTTCAATCCTCAGCAAATCACCTTCGTATAATTGATGCTTCTTTACAACATCGATAATTTCTTTACCCAATATTACATGTTCATAAATTGGTCGTTTGAAATTATCATTTGGAATAAAAAAATTCTCTTCATTAGTTTGTTGGATGAGTTTTAGAATTTCATACAATATTTCTGTTAAATTGCTATTCTTTTGAGAGAGATCATACATTAACCACTCTTTTAAGTATTCAAATCTCTTTATTGAAACTCCCATCTCAGAGCATATACTGCCTTTTGTTGTAGTTTGGAATTTTCCATTGTAGGTCTCTTTAATGTAACCTCGATATTTTAAGGAATGTAGAAATGAGAAATTTCTATTCAAAATTTCTTTTATTGTAACTAACGGTTGTTCTTTTAGTATTGCCATTCGATGTTTGCAGAATATTTTCTTTGAATCACACGAACAGGATAATATTCCGTTTGTAAATGTAACAGTAAAATTACTTTTTCCATTTTCTATCTTAAACGATTGTATCTTTTGATTGGATAATTCGCTTGCAATAACCAGACTTTCAGTTGGATATATTTTTTCCAAATTGGATAAAATTTCAAGTGAGATTTTAGTATTTGGTTTTAAAAGTAATGTATAATATATTTCAGAAATACCTTCTAAATATGTTGCTGAATTTTGATCTCCATTCGTTGATATCCCTTGATTCTGTGTAAAGTCGAAGAAGCTATCTTGCAATAATAATACTAACTCTGTAAAATCTGGTTTACGGCTGTAAACTAAAGAAAGTATCATTCTTTCGAATTCTTCTTTACTATTGATTCTGCTGCCAATATGATCAAATTGTGGAGGGATTTTGTTTAAGCTATCAATATTTTGACTCTCCAATTGCCAATACCTCTTCCGAATAGTTCTTTCCTCCCTTCTATCTAGAGCCAGTATTGTGCTTTTTCCATAAAGGTCATAATTTGGTCTACCTGCTCGTCCTGCAATTTGATGAAAAACATTTCTGGATAACCATTCATTGTTCCATCTTTTTGCATCAAGAATAATAACTTCACGTGCTGGGAGATTTACTCCTGCTCCAAGTGTTTCTGTACAAAATAGAACTCGTATAAACCCCAAGCGGAATAATTCTTCAACTGCTTTTTGAGCGATTCGACTTAATCCAGCATGATGAAATGCAGTTCCCCTTTCCACCAAATCATAAATTGATGCATTTCCAAGGGAATCACGGGGTAAAGGAATGCTGTCTAAAAAACTAAGCACTTTGCCTACATTGAAATTACCACTTCCATTAAGGCATTTCTCTATGTACTGTGAATATTCAAAAGCTAATTCTTCAGATTTTGATCTTGTTCCACAGAATACTAATATTTGAGCATTGAGTGGAATGTTATCTCGAATAATTTTTTTTACTGTTACTTCTGGTCGAAATGTAGGTATTATTTCAAAATCAAGTGGAATTAATCGTTTAGTGCTACTTATTAGTACCGCATTTAACCAAGTAGCAATATCGTTAGGATTTGCTGCTGTTGCTGAGAGTAAAATTAGTCTTGTTTTTCCCTTCAAAGCTATTAGTATTGTTTCTAATGTTGCTCCTCGTTGAGAATCACCAATTAAATGGAATTCATCTATGATAACATTCTTTACTTTACCTAGTAAACTTGGCAATCGTCCTATAATCGTTCTAAATCGTTCGTAAGTAGAAATTAAGATATGACATTTTCTAATTTCTTCTTCATTGAAATCTACTTCTGACATTGACATATGAACTTTGACGCCGAATTTTCTATACATTTTAGCTAAATGATTTGCCTTTTCTTCCGCTAGCGCACGTAAAGGAACCAGAAAA
>DAOUWQ010000464.1 GCA_030667035.1 Candidatus Heimdallarchaeota archaeon
GCGAATCGGTTTATTTCTCGCAGCCAGTTTCCAACGATTGATGTTGGGCAAATTAATAGGGAAGGATTCAATGGAGTTATCATTTGATTTTTTGTTTGTAATAATAAAACGATTAATTGAATTGTTTTTCCGAGACCCATATCATCAGCTAGACAAACACCAAAGCCATAGTCTTGAAGAAAATTCATCCATGAAAATCCTTCTATCTGATAATGTCGCAATTCCCCTTGAAAATTCTCAGGAGTTGGGAGTAATTCTATTTTACTTGAAGCACCGATTCTCTTAGTAAAGTTTCGAAATGCAGGAGTTTCATCCACTGATAAACCAAAAAGTGAATCTTCACCGAAATCTTCTGTTATTGCTAGCTGTAAAGCTTCAATTGAGGAAATCGTCTTTCTTTTGTACTTGTTTTTGATTAAATCAAGCATTTGATTAATCCTTTCTTGATCAATTTTTATCCATTGACCTCGTATTCTAACGAAAGGCACTCGCAATTCAGCTAATTTCTCAAATTCTTCAATTGTTAGATGAGTTCCGTCTATTGCAATTTCCCACTCAAAATTCAAGAATGAATTTAATCGAAATATACCAGTAGTTGTTTTTGCTGCACCTTCTCCACTTGGGAGTATCTTTAATAAAAGGTTGACATCTTTTGAAGGGTTTTTCCACCAAGCAGGTAATAGCACACCATAACCTTGATCTTCCAATATTTGGGAATAATTTTCCAAAAATTCAAAAGCTTCTTCCTTTTCAATAAAAAGTTCTGTTGGAAATGCTTTCTGTAAGCTTTCCTCTATCTTCGGATAGATACTCGAGACTTTCCCTAAATCGATTAGTAGTCTTTCTTGAGGATTCTCAAACCTTGTCTCAAGAAAAGCAATTGTTCCAGTTTTACTATTCCAAATATCTTGAGCAGGTATGATTAAGCTAGGATCATTCTGCGCTTGTAAATGATATTCGAGTTTCCAAATGGATTCATCAACATCTATTGTTTCTTCATTTGGTGGAGTTAATTTCAAACATAATCGAAAAGGGTTGGAATTTTTTCGTGGAAGAGCATTATTCAACCAAGCATTTAACGTACCTAAAAAGACATCAACTTCATTTGTAGAATAAACTACATTTTCATTATCAGAATCAAATAGAGATTGAAACCAATCTCGCGCAATTTCAGAAGTTTGAATATCAATATCATTCTTATATTTCGGAAGAAAAACACCAAGCTTATTTCTGATAAAAGAATCGAGTACAGTATTGATGAACGATAGAATTAGTTCTCTTGCAGTTAGAAAATCTAGATTAGCATCAAAATTACTGTCAATTAATTCTTGAGAAAATTGCACCAATTTTGATTCAATATTCAGATCTAATATCGCTTTCCACTTGCCGAGAAAGCTTGTTTCAGTTGTATTTCTATTTTCGATGTGTACATAAGGAAGGAATTTATCTTCGGTAATAATCTCTAAAACGAATTTTGTAATCACCATCCAAAATTTAGTTGATTCACTTAAAGAGAAATACTCTGTTTTATTTTCTAAGTGCTGTAATAAGAAATCCATTATCTCCAGAGAAGGAATTGCTAAAGCTTCTACTTCAAAATCATTATTCGGAAAATTAATGTCAATCGTACTTGCTTTAGCAACATTACTATTTATATCTTCTAAACCAGCTATTCGCAATATCTTCAAAATTTGGTTGATATTTCTAGCATTGGGATATTTTCTTGAATTAGCTATTGTTCGTTTTTCAGTTTGAAAATCATTTCTCCCGAAAAGTGAATCGAATGTTTCAACCCAGATGTAGAAATTATCTTTATTCCAAACTGAATGAACTAATTCCATAACGCAAGCTCCTAGCCTTCTTTAAAGTGGAATTCAGTATTAGCTCTTACATTACTTAAAGGCAAGTAAGATTTACATATTGCATGGAATCACACTTTTTCTAAATTAACGATTTGAAAAAGGATTGACATTATAAAGCGATATTTTTTTAACCGCTTTTCTCTACTGGTTATCCTAATAAACAATTGGTGGGTCAAAATGTTTAAGACAATTTCTAAAATTATTTCTTATTTAATCATATTGAGTATCCAAGTGGCTTACAATCTCTTCGTAATTTGGGGATTGGTTATTTGGAATTCATCAGATCCTTGGATATCAAATCTAACAACTACTCTATTAATAGCAATTCCTACTTTAATAGTCTTCAATGTTGTCTTAATGGTTCTTGTTACCATTAGCTTCTTTTCGATATTTGGCAAAAAGAAAGAAGAAGAAAAGAAAGGTTTCAAAATGCCAGATAAAGTTACTCAATGGTTCAAAGGTGAAACAAAAGAAGACAAAGATTCTGAAATACCAGACAAAATCACACATTGGTTCAAAGGTTTAGAAAAAGAAGACAAAGAATCTGAAATACCAGACAAAATCACTCAATGGTTCAAAGGTAAAGCAATTGAAGAGAAAAAATATGAAATACCTGAAAAAGTTACTCAGTGGTTCAAGGATTTAGCAGAAGAAGATAAAGAATCTGAAATACCAGATAAAATTACACAATGGTTCAA
>DAOUWQ010000399.1 GCA_030667035.1 Candidatus Heimdallarchaeota archaeon
GGACGGTAAAAATCTAGATGCTATTAAGGACATTTTAAAAATCTCTCTTGGGACAGTTTCCAACCATCTTAAGTATCTTAAAGAACACGATCTTATTAGTGTTAGTGGTCACCTAAGGACTTTAACAAACTTGGGTCGATTAGTTAAAGAAATTTTGGAAATTAAAGAATCTGTAAAATAGATACTTATTCTTTCACTAAAAATGAATTTTCAATATTTATTGAAAATATTGGATATTTCAACTATTTTTGCACAAACCAGCTTATTTATAAATAATACTGAAATATATATATTATACTTAATTAATACAATAAGGTGATAAAGTGGTTACAATTACTGATTGGTTCAATGTTACAATGGAACTCGACTATTCAAGGCTTATAGGATTAATTTCTTATAGTCTTATTTTCATTGGAACTTTTATCTTTCAATTTACAATAACAAATAAGATAAGAAGCTCAAATGTTAAAAGTGATTCTTATCGGAGCTTTAGGTTGCTATATGTTGCTGTAGCTATTATTGCAGGGACATATGCATCGGATCATTTAGGAACATTTCTTGGAGGAAATGTAATGCATTCTCAATTCTCGGTTTTTCTATCTATTGTTGGATATACAATTGCTATTTACGCATTAAACTTGTTCCTTCTTAGAATCATCAATTTTAGATCATCGATTAAACGATTTATTCGTGTTCTTACTTTTATCCAAGTAGGTCTTTTGGTTTTTGCTAGTGTTGTATATTTACTTGCTAGTTTTATTGAAATGCCAGCGTTTTTCGTTGATTATACAGTAATGATCTTTGGTTTAACAGTTATTTTTGCTACGATATTTACAATCATCAGTATGTTAACAGAAGCAAGAAAAACTGCCAACAAAATGGTTAAATTAAGATTAAGATTAGCCGCATTAGGAACTTTAGGTATTTTACTTGAAGGTGCTGCAAATATTCTCCATATTATACTTGGAACTTTAGGTACTGATACTACTAATTATTATCAAATAGGTATTCCACTTCTAGCAATTCTTTTCTATTCAATATTCATGTTTAGCTATTATTTCTCATTGTTTCCACCAATGTGGTTACAACAAGCAGGTGGAGTATTACCTCCTAGCTTTACTGACTTGATGAAGAAACAAGAACAATTAAAACAACTCGGGAGTGTAACTAAATGAATGTTACAAATTTCACAATAATCGAAATTGGAAGAGAAAAAGGTGCTTCCGCATTACACGTATCTGGTTTATCAGATAAAATAATGAAGCATTTACTTATTGAAGCTCTACCACAAGGAAACCCAGAGAATGAATTCTTCAAGATAGTCAAAATCGAGGATGATCTATTCATAAGCTCACTCCTACTTGCTGAAAATGAAGACTATGGTTTAGCAATGATAATAAAATTAGATTCAGCTTTACAAGAAGTAAATCCAATAGGCTTTATTGATGGAATGAATAAATTGCTGAAATCATTTCTAGCTGACAGCGAAAACATCCCTGAAGAATTGGATATTTCTTATCAAAAAATCGCTTTAACAGAAAATACTTACGAAAATTTTGATACTATTATCTTCTCAATTCTAACACAACAGAAGACGCTTGTTGTCGGTGAAAAAGAAGAGCTTGCGAGTTTTCTCGCTAACCTCTTTGAATTTATTCCCAATAATTTAAAGCAATATATTACACTAATTGCTAATTCCACGAACTTATCAAATAATGTCGCCATACACGCTTTAGTAGTAACCGATGATGTTCTCAAGATAATTGATAACAAGAAATGAGAATATACTATACTTTTCCTCCCAACGAAAACAGCATACGGATCATTAAGTTCACCATTCTGTAAAAAGATTGCTGAATTATTTGTAGACCAAAAGAAGGAGAGCATTAAGGAAGAATTAAATCACTTCTTCAAAATATCCATTGAATCCGAAGAGATTGTCCCAATGGCTGATTTCGCTGCAGAACACAATATTACACTTGCAGATGCTTCACTACTTCAAAGGATGCGAGCCGGTTACTTCGGTCTCGAAGTTGAAAAAGGATTCTTCGAACAAACAGAGTAGGTGATTTCATGAGTTGGCTTGGACGAATTTTTAAACGAAAAGCAATAGAGCAAAAAGCGAACCTTGTTATACTTGGATCAAGTGGCGCAGGGAAAACTACTCTGGTCAGATTCCTTGAAACAGGAGAACCTGTTTTAGAGAATCCTCGTACTACACTAGGAATTGACATACGACAGTCACCAATTGCTATTAGTGGCTGGTCTTTAACTGCAATAGATGTTGGTGGTCAAGAACTCTATCGCGAAAGCTTATGGAGCTTAGGTGTTTCACAAGCGAGTGCGGTAATTTATGTCCTTGATGGAACCATTAGAAAAACAATCAATAATGATGCTTTTGAGGTATCTAAGTTTTCATTTGATTATATGCTTACAATTGTTGAAGAAGATGTTCCGATTCTTATTCTAGTTAATAAGCAGGATCTAACAGAGGAAAATCCTCTCACAACCCAAGAAGCCATAGAAATGTATGGAATTTGTAATCTCGTTGGACGTTCATTCAACATATTACCAAGTTCTGCAAAATATGGCAATGGTATTGAATTGGCTGTAGAATGGTTAGTTGATAAGATCGCTGAGAAAAGCACTACGGAGAGTTGATCACATGAATCCATTAAAGATCAATGTATACACATCTCTTTCGTCTCTCACAGACGAAGGAATGACCGTTTTTTATAATCCCAATATTCCCAACATAGATGCAGATGATTTAGTAAAAGTAGCAAATTATTATTCAATCATCTTAAATTTCTCTGAGAGTAAAGGAGCATTATATGGTCCATTACCAATCGCTTATCACACAGAATATCTCCTATATATCTATACTTTTGAATCAACAAATCCATTAGTTAAAGATGAAAGAATAAAAAGAGACGGTGGTAGAGTTCCTTCATTTCTTCTTATATTCTTCCCAACCGCAGCAGAAAGTTTTACAACAAGAGCAAGAGAACAAATCTCACTAGA
>DAOUWQ010000235.1 GCA_030667035.1 Candidatus Heimdallarchaeota archaeon
ATATTCTGACACACTCATATACAATGCTCAAGGTGGAACTAGTGGTGGTTACTATGTAAATAATGGTAGGTTGGTAGGTAATACAATTTTATGGGATTATGAAGGACATTTAGTCGGAATTACTACACCAACAACTTTATTCGCTTATTCAGAATATCAAGAAAGCTCAAATGAAGAATGGAGAGACTATTATCCCGATGAAAATCAAAATTACTACAAATTCTCACTAAATGGACTTGTTCTACTAGCGATACCATTTCTTATTGCAATAGTAACATTCAGAAAAAAAGGAAAACTTGTAGATAAGCAATAAGATTATTTGTATTTTCTAGTAAAATACTTTCTCTTTTTTAGGATATAGTTTACAAAGAGAATAAGTGGTGGGCCCAGCCGGATTCGAACCAGCGGCCTCCCGGTGTCTGAGAACACACTCGGCATTCATATCAGCCGAGCGCTCTAACCAAGCTGAGCTACGGGCCCATTTGTATAGTTTTTATACTTCTGATTTTGACTTTTTTCACTTAAAAAAGTTTATCATTGGATTATATATTCTCTTTTTGATAATTTTTAAATTGCGTATTTCGCATTATATACTTTTATGGTTGTATAACTCTTTGATAAAATACGTTTATTTTTGCTTATTCCTAAATTTTATTATAGTTTACCTACAAACCAAAGTTTAAAATAAACGAGTTATAACATTATAGTGAATTTAGAAAGCTAATTATAGTAAATTGACAAAAATCATAGTAGTATACTAAATTACCCGTAAAAAGCAGGGAACTCAACATGTCACAAAATGATGGAAAAGCAATAAATGCAATCTTAAAGTTAGTACTCCTAGGCGACGGTGCTGTAGGAAAAACAACTATGAGGCGCCAATTTCTTGGTGAAGGATTCAAAGCAGGTTATTCTGCTACCATTGGTGCAGATTTTGCAATTAAAAGAATTAATCTAGAAAATTATCGTTTAACATTTCAGATCTGGGATTTAGCAGGTCAACAAAGGTTCGCTGCTGTTAGAGAATTATATTATCGCGGTTCTCGCGGTGCACTATTAGTTTTTGATGTCACAAACCCTAGTTCATTCAACAACCTACCAAGCTGGCTTGAAGAGCTCTGGAAAAAGGCAGGTCGAGTTCCTATGATTCTCTGCGGAAACAAAATCGATCTTCGTGATGAAGTACCAAAAAGTATTGCTCCCGAATTGGGTCAAGAATATGCGCGAAGACTTTCAGAAGCTTTAGGGTATGAAGTTCCCTATATTGAAACCAGTGCTAAAACTGGCGAGAAAGTTAATGAGGCATTTTTCCTCCTTGGCTTGAGCATTATTCGTTCTGTTAAACAACCTAAAACTATACTCGAATGATTGTTGATAGGTTCCCTATCACAAACATTTTTTCTTTCTTTTGTTTTTATCCGCAATAATTACCATTTTAAAGCAGTTTGTTCCTTAGTCAAATAGCTTTATTGAATCTGCAGTATGGCAAATCCTTTAAAGGAATAATCAATCACAATAAAAATAGAATTTCAAAGATAGTATTGTATATGGAGCCAGAAAAAACTTGAGCGGTCCTCAAAAATCATCTGTTTATAAAGTCGTTTTACTTGGCGACGGTGCTGTCGGTAAAACAAGCATTAGACAACAATATCTTGGAAAAGGCTTCAAAGAAGGATATTCAATGACCATCGGAGCTGATTTTTGCGTTAAACGTGTTGAGCTCTCTGAGGTGGTGATTACTTTTCAAATATGGGATCTTGCTGGCCAACAAAGGTTTGATGTAGTTCGTGAGGTGTATTATCGTGGTAGTAGTGGTGCATTATTGATTTTTGATGTATCCAACCCCGGCTCTTTTGAGAATTTACCTTCATGGTTAAACGAATTAACAAAAAACAATTATGATCGTATTGTTCCTGTTGTATTGATTGGTAATAAAACTGATCTTCGTGGAACTGCTCCTTGTTTACCTAAAGAAGCAGGTCAACAATATGCTGCTGCGTTAACTCAATGGACTGGTTTTGACGTTCCTTATCTTGAAACATCAGCAAAATCTGGTATCAATGTTGAAGAAGCCTTTAGTCTTCTTTCAAAGCAAATTGAGATATTCTTAGATAAATACAAATTACGAGGTTAACCTCGTTTTCTCTCTTTCCCTTATTTTTTAGTCTTCTTTTTGCAAATGTATATATATATTCGAGGCGATATATCATTGTGCACAAATGTGCACTTTATTTTACATTAACGGAAAGGATGTAAATTCTATGTCTTCTAAGAAAGATAGACTCAATGATGGGACTGGTGCAAAAAAGCGACGTATAGATCGTCTGCCTAAAAATTTACCATTTGCACCTTTAGTACGAAGACCTGACTATCAATTAAGACGAGTCAAGTTATCTGTCCCGAAAAGAATACCTACTAGCATAATCTTAGCATGTGTTTTGCTTGGACTTTTTTTTATTTTTGCTGGAGGTTTTGCCAATTTAGCTCAAGATGAGCTAAACGCATTCGGTACAGATGTTTATGATAATCCAGTAACAATCTATCCTGAGGGATTAGATCACCAATTTCTTTACGAAGGAATTGCTGCCGGTACGCTAATGTTTATTGGCGCTTTCGGATTTTTCCTCATAGATAGAGCATCAAAGTATGCTTATTCACCAAAGCATGCTACAATATCTTTAGTAGTAGGCATGGGGCTAATTATTGCCGCACTCTTTCCAATTATGTATATGTTGTTAACAAAATTAGACTTATGGAAGTTACTATTCCCTGGAGCAATCTAGGAAATATTCTCTTCCTTTTTTTTGTTCAGTTCTTAAGAAATCCTTTTTAATGAAAAATGTTCGAAATACTCAAAGAATACTACTCTATTGATATTAAAAGATCAAAGGATGAGTCAAAATTATGTCAGAAGCAAAGACAAGTAGTCAAACTACAAAAAAGGATGAAAATATTCCTTTTATGGAACGTCTGCCTTCAAATGTGCCTTTTGCACCTTTAGTTCGAAGGCCTGATTACCAACTGAGATTTGTAAAACTCTCTGTTCCCACATCTATACCAATTGAGTTAATTATTGCAGTAGTATTTATTGGATTATTCTTTATCTATATGGGTGGATTCTATGATTTAGCTCAAGATAATCTAAGTGCTTTTGGTTCCGGTGCTGATGGCGATCCAATAGTAATTTATCCATCACAATTAGATGCGCAATTCCTCGTAGAAGGGATGGCTGCAGGACTCCTAATGTTTATTGGAGCCGGTGGATTCTTTATGCTTTATTACTCAACGCAATATGCATATTCAACAAAAAATGCTACAATTCTTTTAGTAGTTGGAATTGGTGTTGTTGCACTTGCTTGGGTAGCAATAATGTATATGCTACTAACCAAAATGGGCATTTGGTGAGAGAAAAAATTTACGAAGGAAAGCAAAAATGCTTTGCTTCATTATCCTTTTATTTTTAATGAACTCAAAATGATTTGCTTTAAGTTTGATAAGTGATAGAGAAAAATGGTGATCGAGTTAATCTCAATCACAGAATAAATAACAATTAAAGATTCTATTTTTCATCTTTAAATTGTTTATCAATTAATTCTTGAAAATCTTTCTTCTTTCTAGCACCGGAGAATTGGCCAACAACTTTCCCGTCTTTAAAGAGATAGAATGTAGGAACATATCTTATTTGATATTGAATTGCTGCTTGCCTTTCTTGATCGGTGTTAATTTTACCAAAAGCAACTTTTCCTTTGTAAATTTCAGCTAAATCCTTTGTAATTGGATCCATTATTTTACAGGGAGGACACCAAGTAGCATAGAAATCAACGATTACATTTTTGTTATTATCAATAAACGCTTGAAGTTCATCGCTCTTTAAAACTGTCACTTCACCGCTTGCATTTGGACTTTGGTTCATAATATCACTAACAATTTTTGCTTTTATTTGTTCTAATTCTTTATCTTCTGAACTCAATTTTAATACCTCGTATAAGTTTTACTCTTAATAACTTTTTTAACAGACCCAATTCCTTTTTTAATTTTATTGGATAAGTCATAGTTGAATATCTATTATAAGATATAAGCTAAATAATTCTAATATTGGAAATTATTTAAAATTTCCATTATAGAATATAAGCTTTTACCTATCTCATTTCTTTCTTTCTTAAGTTCGCTTTATATTAATTATCTTTTCAATAAAAAATCTTTAGAATAGAAAGACAGTAAATAATATTAACTACAATAGTACAGTTAGTTACTAGAAGTAATGTGTATTCACTTCCCCTCTATGG
>DAOUWQ010000241.1 GCA_030667035.1 Candidatus Heimdallarchaeota archaeon
ATGCACATCTAGATGTTCGAGAAGTCATTGATGGAAAAATTACTAGTGGTACTCCGTTTCGAAGAATATTAGATAATGGTATTGTTAAGGGAGAAAATTTCGTAGAGATAGGGATTAGAGATTTTACAAATGCTAGAACGTATAGGCATTATCTAGAAGAAAAGGGAGCAACAATTTTTACTATTAATGATATCCGAAAACAAGGTATGGAGAAAATTATCCAGGAAGCAATATCCATTATCGAACGGAAAACAGATGTAACATATATTTCACTTGATATGGATAGTCTTGATCAGATATATGCACCCGGGGTTAGTGCACCAACTCCAGATGGTTTGTCTCCACATCAGATAAATCAAATTATCCATGAAATAGTTATCAATACGAATATTATTGGAATGGATATTGTAGAACTAAATCCCCTCTATGATACTGCAGACACAACAGCTATCAATGCAGCCAATTTTCTCGTGCAATTTGTTGCATCCTATTATTGGAAAATGGATAAAGAGAAATCAAAATAGATTCCTCAATGAAATGAATTATTTTATTAGATCGACGTTTTGTGTTTATTTTTCTTAGCTTTGCGTGTCCCAAAAATTCTTCGACGTCTTTTCTTGATCAAGGTACTACCGTAGTGCATTGCAATATGATCATTAAAGACCTCTTGCCATCGCATTTCCAATATGATTAAAGCAATTCCTGAGAGTAAAGCTAATGCAAATACCGTAGCAGCTCCCAAAAAGAAAACAGTAGTAATACCCGCAGTATCTAATTTAAAAAACCAATCAGCAATTACTGAGCTTAAACCAAAAAACAGCATTGCACCAGTACCCAGGAAGAATAAATCATATATAATATAAATCCAGAAAATCTGGCTTCCTTTTATTGGTATAGTCTGATTTTCCATTGGCGGAGCTTTAAGTAAATGGTTACGAAGCTTCTCATATCGAACATATTGAATAAAGGGTACACCTAAGAAAACTGTAAGAGTTAATATTACAATCAACGTGAAAGTATCATTTTTTGTTGTAGACTCATATCTGCCATGAGGATGATACCAATGATCATTCAAATCTTGCAGAGTAAGTAGAAGATAATAGAAATAATAAACACCCAATGTGAGAATGCTCCACACAAGAATATTCTCATAATCTCTTTGGATAATTTGAACTTTGGTAGAAACAAATTGCTTTTTAGCAACTGGTTTTGTAGGAAAATAATGTTCAAGGTAATCAAAAAGTTGATCTCTATCATAAGAATTTCGTTGAACAGCAAAACAATATGGGCATATTGGTTTTCCCTCTGCTAATGGTTTTTGACAATTAAAGCATGAACTGTTCAAGATATTTCCTTCCTAAAGTATTAATTCTTATTAGCTTTAATTGACTACACATTTAAAATTAACTCATTTAACTAAATATTAGAATAAGATTTAATGAATCTAAATGAAAACAATAATCCTGTGTTTAAAATGAATACTATAAATAATTCAGGTCGAGGACTAAAAAATAAAATTAAGAAATCAATTTTTATCACAACACTCTATCAGGTTAGTTCTCAAGAAGAAGTGGATAGCTATCTGATTAAAATACAAGAGGAATTTAGAAAAGCAACTCATAATGCCTATGCCTATAGAATAGGTAATCCGGTTTCATGGGAGGAGAGCTCTGACGATGGGGAAGTGAAAGGCTGCGCAGGAAGACCAATTATGAACATTCTCCAAAAGCAAGAAATAACAAATACATTGGCAGTAGTCACAAGATTTTATGGAGGAGTAAAATTAGGTCCAGGAGGTTTAATTCGCGCATATTCCAAATCAGCAGCGAATCTAATTAAAATAATCGGTTTAAAAAAACTCTAATTTCTAAACAGTCCCATAAAGAAATCTTTTTAGTGAATGTAATACTCATATAATATTTATTCTTAAAAATCTCTAAAGACTCCTTTAATTAATTTAAACATTGAACAAACTATAAATGGAAAAGTCAATTGGGAAAGTAAATACATTGGTTAACATTAAACTTATCATCGATGGGATTGCTATTCCATTCGGAATCATAGCATCTGTTGTTATTATTTCCCGTAACAAACGCAATATTGCGAATATTTTGATAGGCTTAATTGCTTTTCTTGGTGGAGTGGTTTCAGTTACATTTGGATTGTTAAAAGAAATATTTTTCCCATTCAATGTTGACCTAGCAATGATATTTGTAAAATTGGCATTTTTATCTATGTTTCTGATGACAATTCCGGCGTTGAGCTTTTCCATTTTCTTTTGGAAAGCAAAATACAAGAAGATACCTAATTTCTTACATGTGTTTTCATTTATTCCTTCAATAGTTCTAACTATTTGGTTATTTTTAAAACTAGATTGCATTCAGTTTATTGAAACTGATTATGGAATTAACAATCTAATGGCAGAACCTCTAATGATCTATAGTCTCATTATAATCTTCTCAACATTGATTCTTTTAGTAATTGAATTGCAATTTATGGCAAGCAATGCGAAATCTTTACCACAACTGAAAAGAAGAATGAATTTATTTACAACAGGTTTCGCAGTAGGTTTTGGTGGGTCGTTTTTATCTCTATTTCTATTTCAGAACCTTATTCCAAATATGGTGCAACCATATGCACTCTTCACGATTTTTGCTACAATTAGTTTGACACTAGCTATTTCTACTACTCTCAGTGAAGAGGAAGTAACATTATGGCATGGGTGTCCAAAACTTTTGCTTAACAATGGATCCTCGCCTATGTGTATAAATACTGATGATGGCCTACCTATTGATGTAAAATTACTTGATATAGGAAATATAATCGAAAGAATTCAAATTGATACTGAAGTACTGAAAACCGGCTCTGAAAATTGTACAAATACCGTTTTTTCAGACGAAGATGGCGTCGTTCGATGTTTAACTACACATAAACCAATCAAAGTATTAGAGGAACAAGTTACAAGAAATGAAATGGAACTTGCTCGCCAAATGGACGTTATGAATGGAAAAGAATTATGCTCTGAATGTTTACATAAAGTCATTGGGTATAGAAAGGAGAACAAAAACAAAACTGATACAGAAATTAAAATGCTTTTTCTTGGGATAAGAGCTGAGGAATTTTTTGGTGTTAGTTAACAAATAATCTTTCTTTATGTTTTCCAACTAGTAGAATGATAAGATCGAATGATAGGATCAAAATTAACTAGCAATTCCAGATCTTCAAAATCTACTTGACATATCTTAAATCCCTTTGTACCACATTTATTCATTTCCTTTGTAAGTTTTCCTTCTGCTACAAGTGAATGTATATGATCAAGTGAATACCATCGGTTTAATTTAGTATGGAGTTTCAAGACAATTTGATTCCCTACTTTGCTTACAACTTTGAAAATAAATTTGATCTGATTTGGGGAATGTGGTACCAATGAATTACAATAGACGATAAAATAATCATTAATTTTCACTTTCTCATAATCGGGATTGTTGTTAATTGAAACAGCATCAATTTTAAATCGATTGTGAAGTAAAACATCCTCAGCGAAAATTGGATTACCAACAGTTCCATTAAACTTACTAGGGACATAATTTTTTCGAGTGCTATCAACTTGTATGAGGAATGCATCGGCTCTCTTTAGTAAGTTCATTTAAGTCACTAATTCTTTCCAATTGAAGGAGCTATTAATATTCTTCGATATTCTTCGTATTGTTTAGATAATATGGTTCCTAAACAATACTAATATTAATATTTGAAAGGAAAATTAAAAAAATAGAAAAGGAGTAAACTAGCTATTATTCAGGATTGAAGAACAATGAGCGATCTAATACCAATTTACTATTCAGATATGGCAGATGCATTATATTTCTTTGAATATCATGGTCCACTTTACAAACAGATAAAATGGAAAGAACGAAATAAGGATGTGAGAGAGCTTTACAAAATCATTAGGCAAATCAAATTCCCTCGATTGAAACTATTGTTACCTTGGGCGAGAACTCAAGCAGTTCTTCATAATTTAACAACACCAAAAAGTTTAACCAAATATATTCAAAACAATCCCCCAAAGGGAAAATTCGCAGAAAAATGGCTAGCTGAAATTGGAAAGATGACCGATATTTTTCAAGAAATACTCAACCTATATTCAAAGAAAATACTGACTCCAGAAAAAAGAAAGGAACTTGAGAACAATAGAAA
>DAOUWQ010000048.1 GCA_030667035.1 Candidatus Heimdallarchaeota archaeon
ACAACCAGTTGGTCCTAATATTGCTACTATATCTCCTGGTTCTGCTGAGAAAGTGACACCTTGGAGCGTATTTCTAACTTTTTTCGGCTTTTCCTTAGTATCACCACTACCATCTTTCTTTCGAAGCTTGTGATAACTAAAACTTACATTACGATATTCAATTTTACCTGTTACACTCTCAACATCAAAGGCATCATGTTTTTCAAGTATTATTGTTTCCTCTTTCATAGTACCTAATATTCTTCTTGCACCAGCAAGACCCATATTTGTTAAATAAACTACCCAAGAAAGCATATATGTGGGTTCATATAATTGAAGGAGAGACCCATTGATTGCTATAGCATTACCAACGGTCATTTGTCCTTGACGGATAAAAAAGACACTTAACCCTAGAGAAATGGAAATGGTTATGGAGAGAATGAGTGGAGCAAGATAGAGGGCTTGCTGCTTGCCTCTGTCGATAATATCATCTCTGAGCGTGTCAATTTCTTTTGAGAATCGTTTGTATTCATATTTTTCTGCTGTAAATGCTCTGACAACTCTTATACCTGAAACATTTTCTTGTAAGAGAGCATTACTTATACCAAATTGGGTTTGAACTTTTTCAGTTAACGGTTTTATTTTGACAGAGTAATTTCTGACAGCCCAAATATAGAATGGTAACATTGCGATTAGAACTAAACCAATTCTCCAATTATAATAGAAAGTCAGGCTTATTGCAATGCTAGCAGTTAGGACTGCTTGAGTGATCATACGCAAACCTGGAGAAATTGTGGCATTTATTATTCTTACATCAAAAGTCGCTTGTGACATAAGTTCTCCTACTTTAGCAGTATCATGGAATGCCATCGATTTGCTTTGCACAGAAGCAAAAAAATCATTACGAATATCTCTTTCAGTTCTCTGGGCAACTCGTTCATTTAGTATTCCAAGAGAAATATTTACTATAAAAGCGATTATACCTAGAATTAAAATTAATGACATATAAATGACAATTTCGCCATTTAACCATATTTTAGATAGATATAATGTTAATGGAGGTTCAATACCAAATTCTGCATGGTAATCATACCAATAATCTAGCTTGTCAAAGAGAAAACCCATTAGTATTGGACGAGCCATGTTTAAACAAATGGACAGAATAGATGCAACAATAACATAAATAGCGCTGAATTTTTGCTTGAAAATTTGTTGAATTAACCATTTAATATGCGAATCAGGAATATCTCGTATTTCCTTCTGTTGTTTAGTTAATGCATTATCTTGTTGCGTGGTTTTTCTTTCTGTTACTGTGATACTGTCCACCTCGAAAATGAATTCATTTCTACTTTAACTTTTAATTCCAATTGAACATTTTTAATGTTTGGATATATAAATTAAAATGACCAAGAAAACAGTTTAAAATAGCTACGCTTGCTTAAAATAAATTTTGAGAACGATTAAAACTTAATTAGGTTTCAAAGTTTCTTCGTTATTTAAAGCTAATTTTCCATTGGTCTGTTTGATTGCTGGACTTTTATCAAAAGCATCAAAATAATAGAAAATCCAAATACCAACCATCATTGTTGAATAGATTGAGGTAAATACTGAAATTGCAACAGGTGCTTGCAAAATTGCCATAAAGATGACATAAATTGGTATTAGAGCAGTTGCTAGTATTAATACTTTCAATAACTGTTTCTTTCTATCAGTCATAAATGGCATTGGTTAGAAATTCCCCTTTTATTTGTTCAAGATAAAGGTAATCCTAATCTAATATAAAGATGTCTTTATCTGCTACAATTATTTTAAGCAGACAAATACCATTAAATAAAAAAAAGAGTAATTGAGAAGAAATTTCTCAAATATCTACTTTTCAACTTGATATATAACATCTAAAACAGATCCATCTCGGTACTCTATTATCCCAACAATACGATCTGTTGTTTTTGGTTTCTGTGGTTTTCCACCAATGAGTTTTTCTGCTTCGGCCTTCAAATCTTCTATACTTTTAGTGTTGAGGCTCTTGGTTTTTGTTAGTATATCAAAATACTGGGATTCCGGATTAACTGCAATTCCACGCTCTGTAACAAAAACATCGATGTTTTCTCCCGGAGAATTGACTGAAACTACATCATCAACAACAATTGGAATTCTTCCTCGCTGTAAGGGAGCAGCGATGATTGTTAATTTTGCTCCTTCTGAAGTGTCTTGATGTCCACCCATACCATGCATAATTCTTCCATCAGATTCTGTAGATGTATTTACATTGAACTTAGTATCGATTTCAGTACAACCTAAAATTACTGTATCAAGCAAATTAACCGCACAACCTGATGATAGAGGATTTGCGTATTGACTTGCCCCCATCTCAATATGTTTTGGATTATTCAATAATGACCGAACTGCATAGATATCAAAACTTTGGACATCTAATATTGCATCAAAAAGTCCATCTTCTAACATTCTTACAAGTGCTTCAGTTGCACCACCCATTCCAAATGAACCTTTAATTCCCTTTGCTTTCATATATTGACTTAAAAATTGAGTAGCAGCGAGAGCCGTTCCTCCTGCTCCACTTTGAAATGATAGTCCTTCCTTAAGCAACCCTGACGCTTTAATGACTTCAATACAGTCTCGAGCAATTTTGAGATTTTTTGGGTCTCGTGTAACGCGTAAAGACGTGGTAACAATACCTGCTGGATTTCCAATTGGTTTCTTTAATAAAACAACGCTATCTACATGATCTTGACTGATGCTTATTGGATTGTTTGGGAAAGGAACAAGAGTATTGGTAACAGCTACAACATAGTTAGCAAATTGGGCATCAGGCATTGCATAACCTAAAGAACCGCAAGCATATTTACCATGAACCCCATTGATATTTCCATATTCATCACTTGTGGGTGATGCAATAAAAGCAATATCAATTTCCACGTCACCATTTTCAATTGATCTAGCACGACCGCCGTGAGATCGAATAGTTAATAATCCCTTCATTTTCCCTCGAGATATTGCATCTGCAATTTTTCCTGAAGTTCCGCAATTAATGTGAGTAATAATTCCTTTCTCAAGATATGTTAAGAGTTCATCGTTTATCGGTTGAATTGATGATGGTACTAATCTAATATCCTTCAAACCCATTTTAGCAATTTCATGACAGACCATGTTTAACAAATAATCTCCATTTCTAAAGTGGTGATGAAATGAAATTGTTCCTCCATCAGCTAACCCACCCTTTTTAATTGCTTCTTGTATAGAAGTTAGTACTTTACTATCTCCTGGTGATGTTTTCCTTATTTTTGGAGCATATTTTCTCTCTTTATACGGACCTTTACCTTTGCCAGTAAATGGTATCAATTTTTTCCCAAACAATTCTTCTGGAATAGATCTTCCAACTTTATTTTTTACAAATTTCACTTTTAATCCCTCACATTGTTTAGGTATTCTGATAACTTGCAGCAGCCCTTTTGAGAATTCTCTCAGAGAGCTTCACAACTGGAAGGTCAATCATACGACCATCTACTGAAACAACACCAAGACCTTTTTTCTTAGCATCCTTGTAAGCTTTTATAATTCTCTTCGCTCTATCAATTTCCTCTTGGGAGGGAGAAAAGGCTCTGTGTACTTGTTCAATTTGACTCGGATGGATAACACTCTTTCCTTGGAATCCGATCTCAATTGCTCGTAAGGTTGCCTTGTGAAGTCCTTCTAGATCATTTATATCTGTAAATACAGTATCAATTGCTTGAATTTTATTTGCTGCACAAGCCAAAATAATTTTTGAAGAAATATAATCTAATTCTCTGCCAAATTTGGTTCGTTTCGCACCAATGTCTGCTACCAAATCTTCTCCACCTAAACCAAGAGCAACAACTCGAGGTGCTTCAGCAATTTTTTCTATTTGAAGCACTCCTTTCGCTGATTCGATTATAGGCATCAATTTTACTGTGCCAATAGGAATGTCATTTTTCTCCTCAATTTCCGAAATTAGGTCGTCTATTCGAATCAATTCCTCGAAAGATTCTGTTTTTGGTAAGAGTAGTCCATCTGGTTTTGTAGGAACAATTGCTTCTAAATCTTTAATGAAATATTCTGTATCTAGTGAATTAATTCTCACTGTTACTTCACATCCCTCAAAGTCTAAAGTGAGAAGAGCATTCCTAACCAAATGCCGGGCTGAATCTTTTTCATCAAGTGAAATTGAATCTTCTAAATCAAAAATAAGTGAATCTGCACCATATACTACTGCATTTTGAACCATTGCAGGATTATTTCCCGGAATATATAGTCTTGACCTTCTTAAGCGGTTCATTTGTTCATCTTTTATTTTAGTAGCTTTCTTGGACATCTTCTATTATTCTCCTGCTCCTCTTCTTAATGCTGTTTCTGCTCTTGCTTTTATACAATAACCGAGAGACCCTTTATCGATAGCAGTGATTTTTACATCCTTTATTTCTAACTTGTCTGCTACTTCCTTAATCTCTACTAGAATTAAATCACCAAATTGTGTTTTTGCTGGAGATTCGAGATTAATTTTGATCCCCGTGCCTTCCTTGGCGGGGTCAACAGAGATTAATATATCACAAGATTCTAATGAGCCTGCTTGTGCTGATTTTACTATTTTCACGGTTCTAACTCCTGATTGAAGATACATACTGATTACAAATATACTGTTCTGGTATACTATAATATATCAGTTTTTATTTTTCCAATAATAACATCTCGGAACAGCTTAAACTAATTTGAACTAATGCTTCTGCATTTAAGAGAGAATTGGTGATAATTATGTATTTTCCAAAATAAAATACAAATTTGCTTTTTAGAAAAAGAAAACAGCTAAAAAATAGTAGTAGCACAATTTTTTTTAACGACCATTTTCCGTAACTACTAAATGAGAAATTTGTAGGTCAAAATAATGAAGAATTTTCCACCAAAATATTATATTGTTTTTACAGACTCCCCTGACAATGCTATACATCGCAACAAAACTATTGGCGGTTTGAGAATTGCTCTTACACTATTGATGGAAGAATTTGATGTTAATATTTTACTACTGCAAGAATC
Source organism: Candidatus Heimdallarchaeota archaeon (assembly GCA_030667035.1). GTDB lineage: Archaea > Asgardarchaeota > Heimdallarchaeia > JABLTI01 > JABLTI01 > JABLTI01. The sequence goes on from DAOUWQ010000048.1 coordinate 5,047, forward strand.
TGTGACAATTGCAAAAAAACCAGATGGCAACACACCAGAAAATGAGGTAAATGATGAAATAAATTTCACTCCAGAGGAACTTCTCGATGGATTAATTAGTTTTGGTGCTAATGTAATGTCCTGCAAAAGCTCTCTAACTATGGTTGGTATGAAACCTGAGGATTTAGTTGAAGGAATTGAAATTGTTTCACTACATACTGCTTTAGTTAGAATGTCTGAGTGTAATAATACTCTAACATTTTAGAAAAGAGAAAGAAAAATTATTTCAGATGTAATTTTTCTTCAATAATCTTTGCTTTTACATGAAGACCTAATGTATTATAGATACTAGTTAGAATATCCCAAGAGATTTCCCAATCTTTAGGATTATTTTCAAGTAATTTCTCAAATATTTCCAATGATTCTTCATGTTTATCTTGTAGAAATAAGATTGATGCATAAGTATCCCAATAAACATTACTTTTTTCATGAAGTTTAATTGCTTTCTTTATTAGCTCCCCTGCTTCATCAAGATCACCAATTTCAGATAATATGAAAGCCAGATTGTTCATAATAGCATGATTTACTGGATCTAGTGCTAATGCTCTTTTTAATGGTGTTAGTGATTTGAAAGGTTCATCAAGATAATAATAGCAGAGACCAACTCCCTCAAAGGAAATTGAATCATCTTGATCTAATGCAATAGCTTCTTGAAATTTCTGCAAAGCATCACTAACATTTCCCATTTGGAATGAAGTCTCACCAAAATCTCGCCAAATTCTGTTAATGCTAATATTTACATCAACTGCTTTTTGGAGAAAAATTTTCCTTCGATCAGTGTTCCCTGCAATTTTGAAGAGTAGACTTAGAGCATGATATCCCTTATAGCAGTCTTTCTCTTTACTAAGAGTTTTTTCACAAGTAGAAATGTCATCGAAAAACTCCCATTCACTTATATCAAAAGAATTTGTATTAGTAATACTATAAACGTGATAATTTTTAGTTATAGCCTTATCACAAATAGCTATTGCTTCCTCATAATCACCATTTTTGATTTTTTCAAGAGCCAATTTGAAAAAACCATTCGCAGATTCGTCCATTACCTTTACCTGGGAAGATTTTTACATCTCAATATGAATCAAGATTACCTTTCAATCATATATTAACTCATATATACAATTGTTTTTTAAAGAAATAGTACAAGTCTAATTATTAGTTGCTAAAAATAAATTCTTACTTCTTCTTGAATCCCATATTTTTTGATTTAATAATATATAATTCAATATTTTGTTCTTTGCAAGCATAAGCAATTTGACCTGTAACACTTAAAGTTACTATTCCTCTGCGAATGCTATCTTTAGGGAGATCAAATTTCTCAGAATAGCGGTCAAGATTATATCTTGTTACTTGTCCTACTGTTTTATCTGTAGCATTCAGTTTGAATTCCAATAAAAGATGTCGATTCTTCTTATCAATTAGTACTAAATCTATTCGAGAAGATTCAATTTCAACTTCAATATCTGAATACTTTAACCCATTTTCAATAATCCCTGGAGTGCCCTTTATCAAATTTCGCAAATCATTTTCCGAAAACGTTTTCCCTCGAAAAACTTCAGTAATAGCACTTTTTTCTTTTTGAAAAGCGAGCAAGAAATCAATGGTTGTCCATCTGCTTTCTTTGGAACCTGGGTCACCGCGCGGAAAAACTTCAATGATCTTATTATTTCTTCTTACAACCAAAATTGGACCGTGTTGGTAGTTTAGTTTCTTCTTTCCAGAAATAACTAAGGCTCCACCACCTTTTGTAACAACCTTGTATTTCCATCGACCTGCAGCAATACGAATTTCATCCTTCAAGTCCTCCTCTTGCTCAGTTGTAAGCTCATTGATAATTTTGTAATCAATTCTTTTTTGAGATTTAATTTCATCAAGTAATTTTACTGAATGATTTAAATTGTCATTTGGAGTAATTTGTTCTTTATAATAAAGCTCAAAAATGATTTTCCGCACAAGTTCCTTACTCAATATTTAAACACCTTTATTCAAAAGAAATACAATTCTTATCCAAATAGTTTTCCCCGTCAATCATTTTAGTAAAAAATATCTTAAGTAAGAAGGAGAATTCCTTTTTATCTGAATCTAATAAATATTTAAAAGGAAAAAGAGTTGAAAGAGATTATAAGAAAAACTTATCTACTCTTAACAAAACCAAATAAAGTAAGTAAGTGAAAGTAACAACATAAGAACCGAACCGAAATTGCGCAAAAAAACGGTGTAAAGATTATGAAGAAAAGAATAAACGTTATATTTACTTTGGGAGTTTTAGCCTTAATATTTCTATCCTCTACATATTTTTCACAAAGTGCTAGAGGAGGATTTGACGCTGTCCTCTCAACAAAAGATGCGATGGAAGAAAGTGTTTACAATCCTTTGCCACCGGTATTTTCTACAAACTCACTTTCTGAAGGACTCACGAAAATAGGTCAATTAGATGTAGATTTTGGAAATGCATATCGTGTATCAAAAATATCATCGGACCTTCTAGTTGTTTCAGGGTTAAGTGGTGGAGTAACATTTGTCGATGTATCAAATAACTCAGATCCATTTGTTCTAGGAAATTTCTATGATGGTGGAGAAACACATAACGCTATAGATAATAATGGTCTAGTTTATACAGCAAATGTTGGTACTGGAATAGAAGTGCTAGATTATAGCGACTTTGATAACATAGAGAAAATTGGTGGATTTTATGATGGTGGAGACGCAAAAGATATTGCATTTATTGGATTTTACACTATTTACATTGCAGATGGTTCAG
>DAOUWQ010000084.1 GCA_030667035.1 Candidatus Heimdallarchaeota archaeon
ATACGATAAGGTCCTACATCAAAGATGGTCTTAGAAGTATAATAATTACCCAACCAAGAAAAAGTTTATTTTCCGAGGAATTCATAGAGCATATTCAGAAACATCATAAATGGTTAACTCAGGAGACAAGCTCTTCTTTTCTTACGATCGGAGCAATAGAGGGTTGTGCTAGTAATGATAGCGAAGTTTCAGAATTGATTCAAACAGAAACTTTTCAAAAAATAGTTAGTGAAACTACAACTAATGAAACAAGAAATATCCTTGAGGAATTAGAAGAACGTCTTAACAAGGTTGCTCAAGGAGAAGTAGTGTTATACACTCTCCAAGAGATTGAGGAATTAGCTTATGGTCAATGGAGATATGGCAAACGACAACCAGATTATGTCATGCTTACTAATAACTTTCTAAAAAAAAACAAACAAAAACAGCGTTTACAACGGCTTTTACAAATTCTCGAAAATAAAAAAGTGAAAACAAAAATAATTGATGCGGATACTGCCGCAGGAGAACGGATAAACCAGTTTGGTGGATTAATCTGCTTTACGAAAACTAGTGAGAATTAACTTAATGGCCTTAGGGAATAATGCATAGTTTAACCCTATAGCAATTTTTGTTAAATTGACAATAAAGATACAAAAGAACCTCACAAAGTACCAGATCACATTGAGAATTATGCTAAACTCTACGAATTCGCTCTCAGACCCATTTTTGAATCGATACATGAGCAAAAGTTTTCCGCTGCAAAGATAGATAAAATCAAGGCAACTGAATTTACTGATTCTACAAGGAATTTTGATATGATAGATTCTTTCAAACTCAACATATTTAATAATCACTATATTTTATGGTATTAGAGGAATTCTAATTGATTAAGCCTTTCAACAAAGAGCAATATATTCAAACTTTAAACAATGCAATGGAATTAATACCAGAAGCAGTAAAACTGGGCAAAGAATTAAGTAACAAGAAATTTAAACGGATTTTTTTTGTTGGTTGTGGAGCACCAAATAGAATCATGTTAAATTTTGAATATTGGATTCAGAGAATTGTAACTAAGTTAGAAGTTAGAAATTACTTCCCAGCAGAATTTATTCATCAAAATACTAATTCATTAGATGCTCAAACATTAGTAATTTTAGGTTCTTATTCTGGAACAACAAAAGAAACTGTAGAAGCAGCTGATTTTTTGAAAGGAAAACCTTGTACAACCTTAGCAATAACAAGATTACCAGAGCTTCCTTTGGCAAAAAAGGTTCAATATACTCTTTTATATGGTGAAACAAAAAGTGGTGATTATTCGAGATTCATTGTTGCGTTAGCTTTTCTAAGTTCACTATTAAATGAATTAGACGAGAAATGGAATTTTCATGAGGATGTTCTTTTATCCCTTCAAGTTTTACCTCAAAGATTAGCTGATGCGATAGAAAAATCAGAGGGACGAATGAAAGAAGACGCTCAAAAATTAAAAGATGAAACTCATATTTATGTTATAGGTTCAGGACCAATGTATGGTACAGCATATATTATGGCAAAATGTGCATTAACTGAAATGTTGTGGATTCCTTCTCATCCTGTTATTGGCGCAGAATTTTTCCATGGCGCGTTTGAGGTCTTTAATGAATCAACTCCAGTAATAACACTGGTTGGTGTTGATCCCTCAAGAGCAGAGGCTGAAAGAGTAGTTGACTTCTGTAATAAGTATACTAAAAAACAAATTGTATATGATACTCAAGACTATTCCATGGAAGGAATAGCTCCGAAAGTAAAGGGAATAATCTCTTCAATAATATTAGACGCAGCAACTAGACGATTAATTGATTATTTAGCAGATTTTAAAGAACATGATAAAACGCAAAGAAAATTCATGGGAAAGGTAGACTATTAATGCTTAGTATCATTGGTGTTGGGGATAATGTTGTTGATAAATATGTTAACATGGGAATGATGTTTCCTGGTGGGAATGCTGTAAATGTAGCAACTTTAGCTCATAGATACGGTGCCGCAAGTAGTTATATAGGCTGGCTTGGAAATGATGTTTATGGTCAGCTAATAAAAAACGCGTTAGAAGCAGAAGGAATCGATGTTTCTCGCTGCTATATGTTTGAAGGTGTAACAACTTTTGTAGAATTAACTTTAATTGATGGCAATCGCACTTTTGGTAAAGTTAGAAGAGGAATGAGTGGAAAAATAATATTAACTGAAGAAGATTATCGCTTCATTTCAAAACACGATCTTACGCACACGAGCATATACAGTAATTTAGAAAAGAGCATTCAACAATTACAAGAATCATCAAAAATACTCTCTTTTGATTTTTCATCAGGTTGGTCGGATGACTATTTAAAAGAAATCGCACCACATGTTAACATAGCTATTCTGTCGTTAGAAGACCAAACAAAAATTAATATTGAAGTTAAAGCCCAGTGGATTTATGAATTGGGGCCAAAACTTGTCCTATTAACTCAAGGTGAAAAGGGAGCTTATTTGTATGATGGTACAAAGCTTTGGCATCAAAAAATCATTCCAACAAAGGTTGTAGATACACTTGGTGCTGGTGATGCTTTTGCAGCGGAATTTTTAGTGGAATATCTTCTTAAAAAACCAATAAAAACAGCTTTAAGAAAAGCAGCGGAAGCTGCTGCAGAAACTTGTGGATATTTTGGTGCTTTTGGTCATGGAAAAAAAATAGTACAATGAAATCTTAAATACTAATTTAAAGTAACTTTGATATTAAGTATCCAATGATTCTAATTGATTGAGAAAAAAGATCATTGCTCGGTAGCAATAATTTTAGCGACCCTACCTATTTTTCCAGAAGTGAGTCTTACTTTAATACCTCGAGGATGTTGGGGGGCATTAGTTAAAATATCCTTAACAATTCCTTTGGTTAATTTTCCTGAACGTTGATTATATTTTTCAATTACGTATTCTTTTAATCCTATTTTGATATCCTTGCGATTTGTTCCATTCATAAAACACTAAACCCTTGGTTTCTCTTGATAAGTATTCTTATCGTGAAAATTTGTGAACTAATCTTTGTTCTCACATATAAAATGGCATGATTCAGCGCCTTCTCCAATTGTATTGCCAACACCACCTCGATGAAAGATTACCTTATCTGGCATGTATAAATTGTAAAGTGCATTATCTATATTGCAAAATACACACAGTAACTCTGGACAAGCAAATTTGGTAAAAGCTCCTTTAAAAATACAATTTTTAACTTTGAATTCATACTTTTTATCACTCTGTTCAATAATTTCCATTCTGTTTAAGCGCATTGGTCCTTCTTTTTTAAAACGCTGCTGATATGTTATGAGATTTTCAAAGGTATGCGAAGGTTCCTCTACAAATCTAAATAATGCCATTTGTTTTGCAAGAGCTACTGGAACCATTACTGTTTTCACCAGTGCTAGAGCTTTCTCATTATCCATTTTCTTTCTAAATAATGAATACAGTGAAATGGCTGCAGACACAATGTTTGTTATATCCTCAGGCCATTTTTTTGGAAGTTCTTTTCTTATTTTAGACATAGTGATTTTCAGTTTGATCATGAAAATGGTTGGATGTCTAATATATCCTTTCAAAACACCACGCAGTATTAGGGTTGTATCTGGTTCCGCACAATTTTCGATGCTTGTTTTTATCATTTTCTTTCCCACAAATGTTTTAATATAAGTATATATGCATTTACTTATATTAATTTTCTCTTAGTTTCTTAAAGAGTAAAAAATCTATTAAGCAGAAACATTAAAGCATTCAGAAGTCACTTTGTATTTAGAAAAATTAGTAAAAATTTCACAGGAACGAAAAAAATGTCTAAAAATTGGAGAGCTTCAGATCGTGTCTTGCAGATTCAGAAATCAGCTATTCATGAGATGACTAGATTATCTAAAGGAATAAAGGATGTTGCATTTTTGTCTTGGGCTAAACCAACTTCAGATACGCCTAAGCACATTAAGGATGGGGCTATTAAAGCAATTAACGAAGGGCTTGTTGGTGGTTATTCTCCTAATGAAGGAATACTTGAATTGCGTCAAGAGATTGTTAGAAAACTAAAACGAGATAATAATATTACTGCAACACCCGATCAAATAATTGTTACTGTTGGTGCTATTGAGGGATTAGCTGATGCAATAATGGCAATAATTGATCCTGGGGATGAAGTTATTTTACCAACACCAACTTATTCAACTCATATCCGTCAAGTTATTATTGCATCAGGCAAACCTGTTCTTGTGCCTTTGAATGAAGAGGAAGGATTTGTTTTTGATATTGAAGCAGTTAAAAAGGCAATAACACCTAAAACAAAAGCAATTCTTTATTGTTCTCCAAATAATCCTACTGGGACAGTATTTAGTGAAAAGAATCTACGGCAACTTGCTGATCTTGCCCTTGAAAACAATCTGATGATTATTACAGATGAAGCTTATGAATATTTTATTTATGATGGTCAAAAGCATTTTAGCATTGGTTCAATCCCTGATATGCGAGATAATGTTGTTAGTTGTTTTACTTTTACTAAAACCTATGCAATGACTGGTTGGAGAATTGGGTATTTACATGCAGAAGATGAATTAATTCCCCAGATAAAAAAAGCGCATATACCTTTTGCTATATGTGCGCCAGTAGTGTCTCAATATGCAGCTCTATCAGCTTTGAAAGGTTCTCAAGATTGCGTCAAAGAATTTAGAAACCATTATCGTACAACTCGAGATTTAATGTGTGAACGTCTTGATCAACTCAGTTCGATCTTTCAATATGTGAAACCCGCTGGCTCATATTTAATGTTCCCAAAAATACTCCATAAAGAGGGAGAAGATTCTATGACATTCTGCAAAAAATTACTAAAAGAAGCAAAAGTATCCACGACTCCCGGTATAGCTTTTGGACCAACCGGTGAAGGTCACTTAAGATTATCATTTTGTGTTCCAGAAGAGCAAATAAATTTGGCGTTTGATCGAATGGAAGCCTATTTCAAATAGGCTTTAGATTATTTTTCTTACTTAAAGAATAAGATGTTCAAATTAAAATTTTTTAGCAAAATTTAATGGTACATAAAAAAAGCAAGAATCAAACATATGAAACTATTATTTTGGATGCTGAAAGAATTTATCTGCCAGCTAATAGTCTATATTTCATTCTTGCATCAGTTTGGTATTTTTTTACTTGTTCTTTGATTTTTTTCTTGTTGTCAATCATTTCTTTTTTTCTCCGAGAGTTTTTATCTAAAGGTTCCTGCTATTAATGCTAATTTGACTTTTTGTTTCTGAATTTCTTCGTGGTATTTTTTTGAGTTGAGTTTTATTGTAGCGTTCATTTTTTATCACCGTTCTTATTGTTTGAGACTATTATTCTCATCAATATATATAAAGGTTTCTCATAATTTGAGAAAATTAAGGACAATTCATCGGATTAACATTCTTTCATAATAAGAATAACGTTTAAATATCTGAGAATACAATATAATGTACTGAGAACAGTAGGCTTAAACCCATAAAGGTGAATTACAATGAGTCAAGATATAATTTCCTACAAACAGAAGGTTAGTATAGTACCTGATGAACAAATAATGCGTAGGGTATTTTCAGATGAAAATCTGATGTTAATTGTTAAGGCATTAAGAAAAGGACCAATGACAGTCCTAGATTTAGTTGAAGAATTTAAAGCTGAAGGTATAAAGAAATCTGACAAATCTGTTTATCGGTATTTAAAAGATCTAATCGAATGTAAACTCGTTGCTAGAGCAGGGAAAAGAATTACTTCAGTTACTGAAAAGGATTTGCAGAGTGAAACAATCTATATTAGAACAGCTAAATTTTTTCTAACTGGTGGTTTAAAACACAAAGAAGGTAAACTTGGTGTTGAAAAAACGAAGAAATTGTTTGACTTAATATTTGTAATTCTAAATAAAAGGTATCCTGAAAAAATAACAACTGTTGAAGGAGTAAAGACTCTATTAAACAAATTTGATGTGAAAAAAGATAAGCTCTTAGTAGATTTACTTGAGAATGCTGATGAAGAAGTCTTTCAAAAAGAATCTGAACTTGATTGGGGATTAGTTCAATATCTTCTTGAATATGTTGGTTGGTTAGCTCTGTTATTAGAGGGCAATATTGATAAAGAAATTGAGGATTGTTGTCCAAAATAAGGCATTCAATTCTTTAAATTATTTTTTTAAACCTTCAATAAGCTCAGTTGTAACTTGTGAATGTCCTGAAGAACAATTTGAGTCTCTTTTCTCCCGGAAAAAGATTTATTAAATCTCTAAATAATATGAGTTGATATATAAGAAATTTCTATTTTGGGGCATAAATATATGACACTTACGGATGTAAAATATTGCCCAGAATGTGGCAGTAAAAACTCATTAGATAAGAATTTTTGTGGAAGTTGTGGTGCTTCTTTTGAAACAAAACCAATATCTACACCAACACCAGCTGTAACAACTGCAACAACACCAACAACAACACCAAAAACAACCGAAGAAAAAACTGGCATAGCTTTGGGTGTAGTTTCGCTTGTTCTTTCAATTTTAGGTTTAAGTTGCTTTCCTATATTTGGATCCATCGCAGCTATTATAACTGGATTTTTAACCTCAGACCGGAAAGACAATAAATTCGCTCTCGCAGGTATTATCAT
>DAOUWQ010000310.1 GCA_030667035.1 Candidatus Heimdallarchaeota archaeon
GAACTGGGTTGGGAGTTGACCGAATATATTCGAAAATTCGTTCCTATAAAGGAAATATATTACCAAAAGATTATAAGTAAATAATTGAGACAGCAGTAAATCATAAGACAATGTAGAGTTGAAACTGAGTTCAGCTATATCATAGTCTTCGCAAAGATTTTTAAGCAAACATTTAACGCTTGAATATCAGAATAAAAAAATATTATTGGTGAAACAAGAAATGCCAGGTAGTAAAAGTCCACGAGGCGAGTTCGCAGGCCGCCAAATTAAAAATAAAAGAAAGAAATTCCGTTGGAAGGATATTTACTACAAGAGAAAAATATTGGGTTTAGACAAAAAAACCGATCCTCTTGCAGGAGCTCCTCAAGCATCTGGAATTGTTGTAGAGAAATACGGTGTTGAATCTAAACAACCAAATTCAGCTCTTCGTAAATGTGTCCGAGTTCAATTAATCAAGAACGGAAAGCAAATTGGAGCCTTTGTGCCACTCGACGGTGGGTTAACCCACATTGCTGAACACGATAGAGTTATCGTAGAAGGTATTGGCGGAGCAAAAGGTGGAGCAAAAGGAGACCTTCCAGGTATCAAATGGCGCGTTTCAAAAGTAAATGGCGTTTCGCTTGAAAGCTTAATTTACGGAAAGAAAGAAAAACCGATACGATAGGTGAAATAAAATGCCTAAAGATAAGAAAGACAAAAAGGTAGCTACTAAAGAAAAAGTAGACAAAAAAGAGAAACCTGCTAAGAAGAAGGAAGTTTCTAAAAAAGAAGAAAAGAAGAAAGCTTCAAAGAAAGCTCCTAAAGCAGCTGCAGAACCAAAGAAAGATAAGAAGAAGACAAAGGAAGCCCCAAAGAAAGAAGAAAAGAAGGCGGCTCCAAAGAAAGAGAAAGCAGCAGCAAAGGTCGCTCCAAAAGAAACCGCTCCTAAAAAAGAAGAGAAAAAACCAGTAGCGGCTAAAAAAGAGGAAGCTAAACCAGCAGCAGGTAAAGAACCAAAAGCTACCAAAGAAGAAGTAAAACCAAAAACAACTCCTAAGAAACAACCAAAAGAAGAAAAGGTTGTGGAAGAAAAGGAAGAAGAATTACCAAATTATGATCATATCAAACTTTTCAATAAATGGAGTTATAATGACATAATAATTACCGATCCCGGTCTGAAAGCCTATATTAGCCTTCGACCAGTAATTATCCCTCACACCGGTGGCAGATACGCCCATCAAAGATTTAAGAAGGCCGAAATGCCAATTACTGAACGTCTTGTTAATAAATTGATGAAAACAAAGAGAGGCACAGGTAAGAAAGTAAGAATGATTAAAGCTGTTCAAATTGCTTTTGAAATAATCAATTTACAAACAGGAAAGAATCCACTTCAAGTTCTTGTCGATGCAATTCAAAACACCTCTCCTAGAGAAGAAGTTACAAGAATTACTTACGGTGGAATGGCTCAATTACAATCAGTCGATGTAGCTCCAATGAGAAGAATTGATATTTCTTTAGTTAACATCGTTGCTGGTGTATTCAAAAAATCATTCAATAACATTCTCTCTGCAGAAGAAATTCTTGCAAAAGAATTAATTGATGCATCAGAAAACAAACCATCTAGCTTTGCTATTGGTAAAATGCAAGAAATCGAGCGAGTCGCTCTAAGTGCTAGATAATTCATAAAGGAAAATCATGCCAAAAAAGGGCATACTTTATTCTTTTTTTATTTTATTCTTATTCATTCAATTACTTCTTCTTGTACTAAATCAGGAATTCCAATAGCATTTTTGCTGTTTATCCAATTGTATTTACGATTTTGTTTTACCATCAGGAAAATGGATAGAAACAATAGGATGCCCAAATAAACGATTGGAATAATTCCTTCACCAAATGATAAACTGGAAGTAATCACTTGAATAAGAACTGGAATTAAAACAACAAGTCCAAAATATCCAAGAATAAGCGTAAACCATTCTGGACGTAGCTTTATTTTTGTTTTTTCCTGTTGTAGATTTGTTTCTTGTGTTTTTGGCTTCTTTTTTATCTTCAATATGAAAAGAGTTATTCCAACTATTGTCCCAATTCCAGCTAAACCAATGATTACTAGATAAATAATGAAATAGACATTGTAAAGATTGAAATAATCAAAAATTGCACTGAGTGAAAGAATGAAATTCCAAATAGCATGTAGAATCATTGTTAGAATTACTTTTTCCGTTAGTAAATAGACTGTGCCAAGAATTAAGCCGATTAAAAACGTGATAACAAAATGAACAACAAAATAATAGAAGGAATAGGAAAGATTTGAAGATGAATGCGCAAAGGCAAATATCATGCTTGAGAAAATGATTGTAGCATATTTATTCATACTCCGTTTCAAAGTTTGAATCATAGACCATCGATAGAAAATCTCTTCAGCTATTGGTGCAGCCACTGAAACTAAAACGGTTGCAAAAATGATCAATCCAATGTTACCTGAATTGAAAAAGTCATACGGAGTTTCTACAGTTAAATCTGGAAAGAATTTAGTTTCAATGAGTGAAATACTTGTTTGCAAACCGGCTACAATGAAAAATATTAGTGCTAAACCAAAACCTAGGATTTTCAGGTCGTTCTTCGTAATTTTTAACGATATTTTAGAAGGAATAAATTTAGTTCGTCTATTCATCACAAAAGCAACAAAACCGATGATTATCGTTGCGACCAAATTAACAATTAAAAGAGCATAAATTACATTAGTAGAATTGGGGTCATAATTACCATTAGCATCAATCTCGATTAATTGAAAAGTATAGAAAACCATCAATAATATTACACCAAAAAGTGAACCAATGACTTGAAATGCTGAGAAATAGAAAACTGAAAACCAAAGTCCAAAATGGGTGAAGAATTTTTTTATTTCAAACTGCTCTTTTTGTTCATCAATGTAAGTAGAATCAGTTTGTTCTACTTCTGTTTCTTCTATCATTTGTTTAGAATCTTCAGGTATCATATTCGCTCAACTCGGTTTTTAAAAGGTAATGTGTAGATAATAGTTATTTATTAAATTATAATACATTAATAATAATGCTAGATAATTCTTGTGGAGATTTGTAAAACAATGAGCTATGATATTCTATCTTCAATTTTAGGAAACAATGTACCAGTTAAACTTGTGGAATTCTTCTTAGTAAATAACGAAGGAATGTTCCAATTGACAGATATAGCTAAAATGATCGGTATATCTCACTCGAGAGTTCATGATTTGATTGATAATTTAGTGAAATACCGTATTGTATTTGAAACGAGGCAAAGTAGAACTCGACTATTTGAATTAAATAAAAATAATCCTGTTGTTATCCAGCTCATAGAATTATATAAAATAACAAGAGCATATAAAATTGCAAGTGAATATTAAATTACATAGATTTAGAATCAATAAAGTCAAAGTAGGTAAGGATGAAACTAATGGTTGAAGAAAACAAAGAAAAAAGGGCATTTTTGCTTAATATGTCAACAGATGCTCAATCATTCATTTATCAAGGGAAAAAAGATGAAGCACTACAATGTTTTGATAAAATTTTGGAGAAATACCCAGATGAAATATCAGCATTATATGGAAAAGGAATGACTTATTTTGAATTCGATGAGTTAGAGCAAGCAATAGATCAA
>DAOUWQ010000181.1 GCA_030667035.1 Candidatus Heimdallarchaeota archaeon
AATCACTGGTATTGGAATAGTCGAACAATAGAAAATTTTCCATGTGTAAAGAAACTAGTAACATAGGTTTTATTGGATGGAACGCAATGCCTACACTGTAGAAATCAATGTTTTCGAATGAAATCGAGTCATAGACGAACTTGCTTTTGAGGACAGGATGAACAGGATTAGAAATATCCCAGATGACCAAGCCCCTACCAGAGGTGAATAAGAGATTTCGTTCGGCATCAACAAAGAACACATTAGATTTGTAAACTATGCTATCATAGACAGAATCCACAAGGGTTAGCTGATTCTCAATGGTAGAAATGACTTGTAAATATCCTGTTTTGTAATAGGAACCGTCTATTAAGTTCAACTTCTTAGCATAGAGATAGCCATTGTGATAGAACATTTCTCCAACAGACTCACCAGATGTTTGAAGGAGTTTCGGGTCTTCAGGAGTGCTGATGTCATACATCCACAAAATTTGTTCATTGGAAATAAACAAACGAGCATTATCACGGTCAAGAGCTGTATACCAATAAAGATCATAAGTCTTAGTTAATTGTATGGAAGCAACTTCCTCAATAGCAAGAGGACCATCGTCAACAACAGGTGGAGTATTATTTCGTTTCACCAAAACCACCACCACTGGAATAACTGTTGCAGAGACAACAATAACCGAAATCATCACTATAAGCAGTATCTTGATCTTCTTTGTCAAAACCATAATGTAACAACCCCACAAGTTTAAGCGTCAACTTTTCAATGCTCCTTGTTTGTTATGCTCCTATTAATATAATTGTCTTTTTCACTTAAAAAAGACACTCGTTTACTCAAATCAAATGAAAAGAGGAAAAAGAGAAAGAAGAAAGAGTTTAATCTCCAATAAGCACCTTCGAGAGAATCTACTAAAGAATTAGCAGTACTCTCTAATGGATAGATTGGATTACTAGTAAAACTCGTAGTAGAGACAAGTTCATCCGTTTCTATCCTCTTTTTGTCCACTATGAGACTCTTCCGAAAGTAATTTTGACGAAAGAAATACACTTACAATTGACTTTCTATAAATTTAAAAAATTATGAAATGGTAATAACAAATAACTAATAAGTGATAGAAACCAAATAAGTCATAAATTAAAAAGTATTGGCTAATTGGAGTGGAAAAAAATATCAAGAACAAGAGGTCCCAAATATCAGCACTTATTCAAGATAATCGTTGTAGGTGCAGGAAAGGTTGGAAAAACAAGCTTAACTATTCGTTTTGCAGAAGATAGATTCAGAGAATCATACCTTCCTACTCTTGGAGTGGACTTCTTAACGAAAACAGTAACAATAGATGGGAAGATTGTAAAAATTCAGTTATGGGATACCGGTGGCCAAGAATTTGTTATGTCTCTTCTACCCTTCTATTTCTCTGGTGCTGCTGGAGGCATCCTCGTCTATGATATCACCAATAGAAATTCTTTCAACAGTCTCGATTATTGGTTAAAACAGATCAAAAATAATGCTGGGGATATCCCGATAACTCTTGTTGGAAACAAGGTTGATATTGCTGATCAAAGAAAAGTTTCCTTAGAGGAAGCTCAAACCTATGCGAAAGGTAAGAAATTGATCTATATTGAAACTTCTGCCAAAACAGGTATTAGTGTTCCTGATCTTTTTGATAATGTTGTTGAAGTAATAATGGAAAATGAAAAGGATAAAGCAGCTAAGGCAGCAGCTACACCTAAAAAAGTAGAAGACGAAGAAGAATTTAGTTTTTGGCAAAAAGCTTGAAATCGTTTACTTGTTTGTTTTTTTCTTTAAACAATTTTCACTTTTTAATTTTATTTTTCATTTATTTTTTTGTTGCTTTGAAAGGTTTTGCTCCTTCCCACAATGAATCACTGAATCTCTGCCATAGTTCTGAGAAGCTTTGATTATCTGACCAGGTAGCCATTACGCCTAACTCGATTCCACCTTCTAGTTGAGCATATGTTCCTTGTAAGATTTCTCTTGAATCAATAATTACCCATATAGCATGGAAATTATCAGAAACACGGATTTTAGTATATTCCATCATTTCATTGAGGATGTTTACTTCACCAGGATTGTCAATGCCGTCTTCCCCGGTAATAATTTTAATCGATTTTAGATGACCCTTAGCATCCTTTAACACTTGATCTATCCCATGGAGATGTAAATCAAACGGACTATCTATTCCTATTAAAATAGCTTCATTTGCGTCCATAATCATCTCTTTAATTTTACTGAAAACCGCTTGAGACCCTCGCAAAATCCACATTTCAGGAATAAACGCTTTTTTGCTTCGTTCGTAGAGAGCAAATAATTTTTCTTCCGTTGTCTTTAATGCAGAATTATACTCGTTTCTAATGTCTTTTATGACATTATCAGGTGAACGAGGTCGATATCGATTAGTTGAAGTGTCACTTTCTTGGGCTAAGACTAACCCTCGTTTCTTTAAAGTATCAATAACAGAATATACTTTGTTTGGTGGGACACCACTTGCTTGAGATATTTCAGATGCTGTAGCAACACCTAGTCCTACTAGTGCTGTGTAAATCTTTGCTTGATATTCATTGAAACCAAGCTTTTTTAATTGTTCAATAACGTCTTCGGTAAAACTCAAGCATTTACCACCACAGTAGTATTTGAAGATTCAATAATAAAAGCATTTTCGTACATATTTAAAGATTAGGAAAGAACCAATAACAAACTGTGAGAAACATATTGGGTAACATATTGATAATATGAGCGTATTTGCAGAAGGTAAGTTCTACGAGTATTACGGTGTTATTGACCTTTATATTGGATGAAAGAATACACTACTTCAACCTCACCCTATCACCTCGATAGAAACCCTATTTTTTGCAAATAGGGTCCAGTCCTCCACATACATCCGAAGGGAGGGAAAAATTTCTCACCTCCCTCCCATTAATTCTTTCAAATAGTACATAAAAAACAATTTAATAAAAAAATTGGATGGAAATTACTCCATCATATCAGCAATAGTCTTTTCCCAAGCCTTAATGGCGTCTTGTAAGCCCTTGACTGAGCTAATTCCTCGTTTCCATTTACGATATTCCACTTGCATTTCGTAAAAGATTCGAGAGTGGGGAATCATATCCATTAACAGTTCGCGAAATTCCAAGATGGCCATTTTAATATCATCTTCGCTTATTTGACCACCAATTTTACCTTTAAATTCAGTGAACACTTTAGCTATCGCAGGGTCTAATTGCTTGGTTTTAACCTCTTTCTTTGGTGGTGGAGAGGCAGTTTTTGCAGGAGTTTGTTCCGGTTCTTTGACTGCAGGTTTTGAATCCTCTTTCTTTATTGCAGTTGGAGAGATTGCCGTTTTCGATGCTTCATTGATTGCTTTAGAAATTTCGGAAAGATCAATGTTATGCTCAACTAATAATTGCCTTAATCGATTGTTCACCATTTCTGACTGTTCTAAGAAAGTTTCATTTCGATCAATTTCTTTTTTCAGATAATCAACCTGATGAGCAAGGGATTCAATTTCAGCAGAAGCACTTATTCCATCAGTAGAAGGTTGACCTGTAGCATCAATTTTTGTGTCGTATTTTGGAGCAGAGGGAGCCACTCCAGTTTTATTAGATTCACCAGCAGCGGGTGTAGTAGGAGCAGTAGTTTTGGAATCATCCTTTGTTAATGGGTCATCCTCATCAATTGTTTCTTTAAACTGTTGCAATTTTTCAGTAATCTGCTTCTTGGAATCAGCAATAATTTGACGGATGTCAGATAAAGATTCTTGAGTAGCCTCTACTGGCTCTTTGCCTCCTTGGTCAGATTCAGCAATCAGTAATGCATTTCTTAAATCACGGTTTTTTTCGCGCAAAACTTTTGTTTGATTTCTGAAAAAGGCTAATTCTTTTTCCATTTCTTCGTCGTCTTTCTTTTCGTCAGTACTCAAATCTATTCTTCATCCTATAATACATTAGTTAGTAAAAATTACCAACAATTTATTTTGTTTTTTCTTGTTTTTCTAGTACATCTAGGGTAAAATAATATTTCTAATACGATTATAAATAATCTCATTTAGGAAAAAAAATCCTAATAAAGCTTTTTTTAGTGATAATTAATGATGAGTTAGCTTTCCTCCTGAAAGTAAATAAACAAAAAGCGTTGAAGCAATAAGATCAGCACTCGTTCCAGGATTTATTTTCTCCTCTTCTTCTCGAAGCTCGATATCAAATTCTTCGAGCTCTCTTCGACCATCGACAGTTAATGCTCCGCCAAGTTTGATAATCGATTTTGCTCGTGTAGCAATGTCTTGTGCTTTTATAGGACCAAATTTACGGCTAATCAATGTATCCGGATATTCTGAAAGAATTGCAAGATAAGCATCAATAATAGCTAAATTGATATCTTTTCCAATAAGAAGTGAACGATGTAAAGTTGGTAGACCAAGGTCAAAGGTAATTGGAAAGCCTCTTGAAAGTTCAAAACAGATATTATCTCGAGCACTACAATCCTCCATTAGTGATAAAAGATTGACATTATTCTTTCTGAGATCTTCGTAAAGTGAAGGATCATTTACATCATAGTTTTCAACCTCGCCCAAACCACCCGGTTGTGCGGAAACAATGCCCTGAGAAACATGAACAGAATCATCTACAGTTGTATGATTCATTACTTTGATAACATTTGTTTGGAGTGCTTTAACATCACATATAGATTCATCTTTATCTATGCACAACCCTGCTGCAACACAGAGAGGAGAGAGCAAAAGGATGATGCCTAAATTTGTATTACTATTTTTGTGAAAGAAACTACTCGAGTTAATAGCTTCTCAAATAGTTGAAT
>DAOUWQ010000420.1 GCA_030667035.1 Candidatus Heimdallarchaeota archaeon
CAGAAGAAATAACTATCTGGTATATTCTTGGTGGTTTTGTACTATTACTTGCTATCACTAACCTTGTGTTAGCTTCTCAACAGAGAGAGAAATCAGCAAAAAATTCGCCTTAAACCCAAAAATGTTCATATTTTTCAAAATTAGGCTGTTGCTGAATTTTGTCACTTCTGATTTTATCAAACAGCATTGGATTAGTGCTTCTTGCCTTACCAATTATTAGTTTGGTATAGGAGGTTACATCTGGATTCGTGGATAACTCATCAAGTGGCATCCACCTTACTTCTGAAACTTCCAGTTCATCTTTTACAAGTATTTCTGGTGAGTCAACAACATCGCAGATAAGAATGCTATAGAGGTCTGTAAGGTGATCTTTAGTTCTCACCATACTCCGAACCCCGATAATGCCCCCTGGTTGAACCTGAACACCTGTTTCTTCAAAAATTTCTCTTTTAACTGCATCCTGTAATGTTTCCCCACAGTCTACAAGTCCCCCAGGGATCAACCACTTTCCTTTGGCTGGTCCATATGTTAATTTTACAAGGAGGACTTTCTGTTCATGAATTACTACTCCTCCTACCCCCAGAAAATGACAAGCAAATTCTTTAGGGTAACTCAATTCTTATTCATCCGTAACTCTAGATAATGTAATACTCCCTGGCCCATTTATCATCTCTCAAATATTTACTGTAGTGATTTTAAAATTTCCTTTGTAGTTTTCGTGATTTCTTTTGTAGACGTTGAAATGTTCTGAGTATTTGTTGTAAGACTATTTGACAAAGTTTCTAATGCATTATCTACTCCAGCAGAAGCAGCTTCAAATTTCACATCTGTTTTTCTGCGCTGATCATCTAAAAGATCACGCTCACTACGGATTTGATCACTGAAATGATCTGCATTTTCTTGAACCTCATCGAAAAATGACGTAAATTTTTCTTTGAGGGAACTTCGATAATTCTCGAGTGAATCCTGCTGGTTATTGTACTCTTTAGAGATATTCTCCTTATAAGAAGCTAATGAGTTTTTATGCTCATCCTCTAATCCTTCCACCAGATTTTTCGTTGATTCTTCACTCTCTTTCACCGCATCATCTAATCTACTCCCCGTGTCATTCACAATGTTCTGAATAGATAATGTACCATCTTGTTCTATGGATCGCATCTGTTTACGTAAATCATCAAAAGCAGAAGTACTTGATTTTTTAATATCAGCGTTCTTTGTTTCAACAATTTCGCGATTTATTTCTACAACAGTTTCTGCTGAAGGTTCTATTGAAGATATTGTTGTTATTAATTCACTTTGTTTTGCGAGTAGCGCTTTTCGAACATCTACTAGGGTAATCTCAATATTCTTCTCCTGACCCCTTTGAATTTCTTTGAAAAGTACACCGATACTATCCTGCAGTTCACCGAGCGTTCCTTGATGATCAGCTAGCGTTTTACTTAGACCAGTTTTCGATTCATCAAAAAATTTCACTAGTGAATCATTTAAATCAACCGTTGTTTCTACAAGTTTGGATTTCGTTTTTTTACCAAAATTTGTCAACGAACTATTAACATTTGTATCCCACTTCTCAAATGTCGTCGAAAATGTTTCTGCAGTTCTTTCACGTTTTTTGTTATAGTCTGCAGACACTCTTGATAAACCCGTCATAATTTGTTCTTCAAGTTGTTTAAAACCTAATTTCATTGAATTTTCAAAATCGGTCGTTACTTTCGATTGAAGCTCATCATTGGTTTTCAAAGCATTCATGAAAGAGTCGTATACATTTTCTTTGATATTAGAAATAGTGTTACTTTGTTCAGATTGAAATTTAACGAATTCTTGCCAGTACCTGTCAATACCTTTGTCTATCCGAGTTTCTGCGTCTGCTTTCCCATCTGCTAATTTTTGTACCACGACTTCCTGTGACTGTTCGAAAATCTCTTTCTGTTTAACGAAATTTTCATCAAGCCTCATTTTTAAGCCATCAATACCCGCTAGTAGATCCTCTTTAGCTATCTCTAATCGTGCAACAGATTCGCTAACTGCTTTTGCAAAAACATTGTCCAACTCATTCTCTTTAGAGTCACCCATTTTCCTAACTTTAGAATGAAATTCATCTAAAGATTTCAGAAAAGAGCTTGTGATACTCTCAGACATTTCAACAATGGTAGCGTTCTCACTCTCCACCGTGCTAATAACATCTCGTTGAATACTTGATAGTTTTGTAGATATTTGATCTTGAAACTTCTTTATTTGATTATGTTGCCGGCCGTAAATATCATTTAAACCTGTATTGACTTTTCCAGTCATTTCTTTGTAAATACGAGAAATATCTTCCTCTTGAGTAGTTGAAAGAGCAGTTAATTGTTTTTGAAGATTAGAAACACCAGTTATTAATTGACCAAGAATGTTGTCAAGATTTGATTCCAAACCAGTTTTATCTGACTCTGTTGCTTGTTTCAGGCTTGTAACTTTATCATTGAGATCATTCACATGTGACATTACTACTTGAATTTGGGCAATTAAGTCCTTTTTATTTTGATTTATCCCTATTGTAAAAGTTTCTGCCTGTTTTTTTGCTTCTTGTTTGAAATCTTTTACTCTACTCTCATACTGCTTATTCTCACTTTCTAATTTTGCAAGTTGATCTTTTATTAGACTTTGTTTATTTTCTTGCTCGCTTGTCATTCAAACCACTCTATTCAGTTGATGTTTTATCGATTTAAAAATGGAAAAATGTTTATTCTCTATTCTCACTATAAATCTTGAAATTATTTAAGACTTAACAATCTTCTCATTTAAATTTCCTATTAAAAATTGATAATAATACAAGTGGGATTGACCCCTTCTTTTGATATCAGTTCCCCCTCAGTCAGAACACACTCTTGTTC
>DAOUWQ010000319.1 GCA_030667035.1 Candidatus Heimdallarchaeota archaeon
ACATACTGATGTTTTACTTGCTCTGATTCAACAGAGTAGAAAATTTTCTGAGGAATCAGATAGGGGTCATGTTGACTTTCCTCGTATGAAAAAAGGTAATGTTATAGCCGCTTTTTTCGCTATTTGGCCTGGAGTTAATCAATACTATATACAAAAAGGAACTCGACAACTTTTGGAACTAATTGAAGAACCAAAAAATAATGCTATGTTTATCAAAAAACCTGAAGATTTAGAAAAAGCTGACAAAGATGGCAAAATTGGGGTTATCTATCATATTGAGGGGATAGGTGGTTTTGATACCGAACTTCATTTGTTGAATATTCTATATAGATTAGGATTGCGCTCGTTTGGGATTACATGGTCAGATACGAATATTTTCGGTTCAGGTTCTTCTTTCGATCCTAACACTCCTGAAGACACTCGAGGTATTACCGGTGAAGGACGGGAATTAATTCTTGAAGCAAATAAGTTAGGTGTTATTGTTGATGTTTCTCACCTTTCAGACAAAAGTTTCTGGGATGTTCTTGATATTTCAAAGAAACCTATCATCGCTTCTCATTCAAGCTGTAGAGCAATTAGTCCTGTTTCGAGAAATCTTACTGATGAAATGATTAAAGCTTTAGCTGATAATGACGGGGTAATGGGTATCAATTTTGGAAATATGTTTCTAAGAGAAGATTGTAAACGTAGCGATGACACACCTTATACCAAAATCATCGATCATATTGACCATGTTAATAATCTCGTTGGTCCTAATCATGTAGCGTTTGGTAGCGATTTCGATGGTACTGGTGTTCCTGCAGAAGTTAAGGATGTTACTGGCTTCAATAAACTAGTTGCTGAGATGGAAGAACGAGGATATTCTAACGAAGATATCAACAAAATTTGCCATGGAAATTTCGTTCGAATATTCAAAAAAGTTTGGAGATGATTCTCCTCTTTCATTTATAGTTTGAAAAATGGATTGTTATTTCTGTCCCTTTCTCTTCTTCACTATCCAATGTAATATGACCGTTGTGCGCTTGGATAATTTTTACTACAATCAACAATCCAAATGATGAATAACGTTTTGTACTCCAAGACTCAATGATCTCATTCTTTTTCTCACTTGATATGCCTTTTCCATCATCTTTGATTATTATCCGAAACTCATCTCTATCCTTTTCGTGATAAATTTCAAGTTTTGATGCTTCTGCATGTTTAACTACATTCATCATTAGATTTTCAAAAACTTGTCCCAGCTTCACTGGATCTCCAATTATTGTTGGTAATTTACCTATTTTAATTTCAAGTTCAGGTTTCAATGAACTAATCCTTGTTTTTATGGTATTGATTAAATCATCGAGATCTACTTTTACTTTCTCACTAAGAAATGCACCTTTTTTAGCTAGTAGTAATAAGTCTTCAATGAAATCAGACATTTCTTCAATACTTTCGGAAATTTTGTGATTATATTCAGTTTCAGACATTGAATTATACAATGAAATAATTTGCATTTTTCCTCTAAGATCATGAGCAATCGTTGAAGCGAATGATTCTAATTCATCTCTCTGTTTTTGTAATTCCATTTGTTGGTTTTTTAGTTGTATTTCAACAGCTTTTCTTTCAGAAATATCTGTTATTACAGCATATGTTCCAAGGAATTTCTCATCTATATCCAAGATTGCCTTTGGAGAAACAATTGTAGGTATTAGATTCCCATCTTTTCTTTTCCAATTGACTTCATAAGGTTGATAAATACCCTTTTGTCTTTCACTGTTTTCATTCAAGTATAACTCATGGCTTCCTTCATCTAAAAACTCAAATGCTTTTTTACCTAACATTTCTTCTTGACTAAAACCAAGCATTTCAC
The DNA here is from genome assembly GCA_030667035.1 of Candidatus Heimdallarchaeota archaeon. Classification (GTDB taxonomy): domain Archaea; phylum Asgardarchaeota; class Heimdallarchaeia; order JABLTI01; family JABLTI01; genus JABLTI01. Next base: position 1,853 of record DAOUWQ010000319.1, read on the forward strand.
TAAATTTAATATTGATGTAAGTTAAAATGCCATTCTCATCATCCATACCAAAACCGTCATTCATTGTTTCTACAAGATCTTTGAAACGTTCTTCACTTTCTAGAAGTTCATCTTCAGTTAGTTTTCTAAGTAATGCAACAGTTGCTTGATTACTAAAAGTGTCAATTAGTTCTATGTTTTGTATTTGCTTTCCCTTTTCCATAACAATTAGAATTAAACCGAATAATTTTTCATCTTCAATAAAAGTAATTGAATAAAAGTCACCTAGATTCATCAATTTCCATAAAATAGTACTTTGTTTTTCGTTTATCCTGTTATTTGTAAGCTCAGCAAGAGTACAAGGAAGTTTAACCATCTTTCCTTTGTTTTGTATCCTTAGAAATTTCTTATTTACTTGAATGGCCATATTGTCGTAAGTTCGTCCTAAAATTTTATTTATGTTGCTCACGTATCGTTTTGTTCCTAATAATGCAGAAGTAGTAAATGTGTCATCTTCTTCATTATACGATGAAACAGTTACAACAGAAGCTCCAGCGAGTTCAATTATTTTTTCACCTATGAATTGGTAAATATCTTCTTCAGATGTTAATCCAACAAATTCCATAGCAGACTTTGAAATAAATCTCAAAGTATTAATGTATCTTGTTCTGATTTCTTCGACGATTTTCTTTTGAGTAATATCCCTGAAGATGATTTGAATTAGTTGCTTTTCACCGATCTCAATGTAATTTGCTGCCATATCTACTGTGAAAATTTCATCAAATTGATTTTTTAATTCAATTTCAAATTTGTCAAATTTGTTGTCTCGTAAATTCAGCATCTTCTTAAGAAATCTCTTAACATTTTCCTCAGGTAAAATGTTAATTACTTTTTTCTTTTGCAAGATACCTTTTTCGAATCCTAAAAGTTTCTCTGCTTTTTGGTTAATATCAATGATATCAAATTCAGGATTAAAAGTAATAATTCCATCATTCGAGTCACTAAATAAAATACGATATTTTTCTTCGCTGTCTAGCAAATCTTTTTCAGCTTTTCTTCTCAGTAAAGCAACAGCAGCTTGGTTAGCAAATGCAGATAGTAATTCTCTATTAAGTAGATTTTTATTTTCTTTGGTAAGTAAAATAAGAACTGAACCAAATAATTTACCTTTGTGAGAAAAGGATACCGAATAGGTATCATTTATTTTGTAAACACTACGAAGTAATTTCTCTTGAGCTTTAGAGATTAATCCATCTGAAAGTTTGTAAAAAGATGCATTGAATTTTCCAATTGGATTATTCTTTATAAAATCTTGAACAACTTTACTAGATTTTATTTCCAATCCTATCGGACTTAAATTTGTTATTCTGCTGATTTTTGATTTTTTAAGACCAATAAAAGTTTGTGTTGTAAAAATTTCATTTTCACTATCATATGATAAAGCAACTACTAGTGACTCTCCCACAATTTCTCTAACTTTCAAGCCAATATATTCATAGATGTTTTCATTTGCAGGGATACTTACAAAATTAACTGCTGTTTGAGAGAGGAACATAAGATCATTTATTCGTTTCTCCTTCTCCTCTTCTAGTTGCATTTTTTGAGATACATCTCGAAAAATGGCTTGAATGTAATGCTTACCCACAAGTTCAAATAAACTAGCATTGACTTCAGAAAGAAATTGATGGTTACCTTTTGTTTTTAAATGAATGTTGAAG
>DAOUWQ010000051.1 GCA_030667035.1 Candidatus Heimdallarchaeota archaeon
GACCCTGCAGAGTTAGCTGACATCTTAGAAGTTATACTATCAATATTACATTTGAAAAAAATTTCTTTCTCCAAATTGGAAAAAATCCGCTTAGATAAACGAGAAAACCGTGGTGGATTTGACAAAAGAATTATCTTATTATCTACAGTTGAACCCATTTGATATTCTAACAGAAGGAATACTTTATGTTAACTCCCCTTAGAGAGTCTTCTTTTTACAAATTAACTTCTTGAACTTAGAATCTAATATCACTTGAATGAACTGAGAAGAATATTAAATGCTGCTGGATTATACTTTACAGTATTTTTCCTTCAATTGCATTTGTTGTATCCTTAAGATCAAGGAGGAATTTCTTCAGATGTCTATCAACCTTTGCTCGAAATCCTGACCAATTCTCGTCTTCCTTTCGAGGAAGATCTTCCCAAGTGAATGCATAATGATTCACATGTGGTCTTTGACTTTGAGCGACTTGGTATAGTCTTACATTAACAGCTTTCAATTGTCTTGGATCGTTCGCAAAACAATCTGCGAAAAACTCAACTGTAAAGGTGATAATTTGACTTGTCTTGATATCTCTGTAGAATTCTTCTCTACTATCATTTATTTTCTTAATATTTGCATTAAATTTCAGTGGCATTTCAACTATGGTTGTCATACCTTTTCACCTGCTACCGCGTCTCACTATAGCCTACACCCACTCCCCTTCATTTCCACTGGAACTTTATCCGGGGATCTATTCTCGCTAGGGATACCTAAGCCTATATATGGACAATATAATATTGTAACTACTTGTCTATAAGTATTTTGGTTTATCTATACAATTAACGTACTATCTATATAGTACACAGATAATCTATACTTTTAAATAGAAATATATACAATATACTACATACCGAACTAAAAATGCTTGTGAAACAAAATGACTACAATTCAAGAAACCCAAAATAAATTGGTTGATCTAATTAATTCCAGATTATCAGTAAGACAAATAGCAACACCAGGTGTGCAAGGTCCAATGAGAATGCTCGGAGAAAGAATGCTTAATATGTTCGCTGGACAGATGATTTCCGATTCAATGATGGCTGAACAAAAAGAAGACATTAAGGATGAATTACTAGAAAACGTAATGAGTTCATTAGCTCTCGCAGGATTACTTGGTATCGATCTACAACGAGAATTAGTAGATGCAATATCATTGCTCGAACAGGTCACCGCAGAAGGTGCATAGAGCTCTTAAATTATTTTCACAATTTTAAGAGTTCTAATATTTCATTATTATTAATAAAAAATTAAAAAAAATGTGGTTTATTCATTTAGATTTTGTTTTTGATGATTAAGTCCTGATTTCGAATAAAGCACACAAAAAGCTTTTAGAAAGAAGCTAACTTTTAAAGTAAGGTACATATAAATTGTAATAGTAAATTTGATGAGGAGAAATTAAATGGCTGATAATATCACCGTACCAATTAGGATGCTCGTTTTTTCATCTCCTGATTGCTATGCTTGTCCAGAAGTAGAAAGGATTGTTCATAAGCTAGTAGGTTCAAGTATGGCAGATATTTGCCATGTCAGTACAATAGATGTTGTTCGTGAACCCAAAACAGCAGAAAGGTACAACGTTAAAATGCTCCCCACTATAATGATTGATGATGAAATAGTGTTACAAGGATTAGTGGGCGAAAGTGATATTAGAGATGTGTTGTGGGAGCGCGTTATCGGTTCGATTATTAAACGAGAGAAAACTTTCGATGTCCGAAAAGAATCTCTACTTTACATTAGTAAAAATAGCTTTGATTCAATAATGAATGAGGAATTCATTCGCCCCTACATTGGCGATTACATTCATGTTGGTGTAATGCAACAAATGATCGTTTCTTTAGTTGCTCTTGATAAATTAGTTCCAAATTTGCTTTACCAATCTGGACGAGAGGTTGGCTTGTATGGTGTTGGAACTTATCTTATGATTACTCTTAATCCAAATATAGGCACTGAGTTTCGAGCTAAAGAACGGTTTGAAGAAGTTTTAAAGGGATTGGTAAAATACTTTTCTGATAATGAATCAATCAATATTCCAATGAAATTAGCGGAAGCTGCTGAAATTGTTAATGTTGATCCTGATTCAGCTACTCTGAGAATTATGGGACTAGCTAGCGCCTGCGGTTCACCCTATGTGGGCGAGCCTTTATGTCATTTTTCCGCTGGCGAAATAGCTGGAATAACTGAGGCCTTAACAGGTCGAAATACTGTTGTTCATGAAGTAAAATGCGTTGGTACTGGGCACGAATACTGTGAGTTTGAAATCACTGTTTCTGATGAACCGTTAAGCAGAAACCTGTTAGATAACCAAGAAGAAGAATATATTGTAGAAGATCGTAGTCAACATTTCCAGGGTATCTTGCACGATATTTCAACTCGTTTGCATGAATCTTTCATTAGTCCAAAAGACGTTTTTAATCGTGGGAACATTGGGAATGAAGTTCATTTTACAAAACTTCAGCAAGCTATTGTAACTCTAAAATTAACTGATCCCTATTGCGGTGCTTTACTTTATGCAGCAGGAAGAGAATTGGGTATTTTTGGTCCGGGTCGTGACATTCTTCAAAGATATCTTGAAGATCAAAATTACACTTGGCCTTTGAATTTACAACAAGCATTATACATTTTGAACAAATTCTTTCATTTTGGTATGATACAAGCAGCGAAAGAAAGAGCTGATGTTAAGATCATTGAAGATGGTGATCAATTAAAAATCAGAATAGATGAATGTGCGATATCCTCTGGAGCAACTGACTCTGGTGTTTCATTCTGTGATTTTATGGCAGGATATATTGCAGGAAGAATTACAATCTTAACAAACAGAGATTGTGTTGTAAATGAAACTCATTGCCATGGTTTGGGCGATAAATACTGTGAATTTGGGATCTCATTTGTAGATTAAAAAAAACACTAGGAGACGGTTATCATTAGCAAATCACAAAAAACAAAAGTAAAAATCGGAGATCCAGCACCTCTATTTTCACTCCCTGATGGAAATGGTAAGGAAGTAAAATTAGAAGAGTATATTGGCAAGAAATCAATAGTACTTTATTTTTACCCAAAAGATTACACCAGTGGATGCACTGCTGAAGCTTGTTCCTTTCGTGATAGATATGAATTATTTTTAAAAGCCGGTGCAGAAGTAATTGGTATTAGTAGTGATAGCTCAGAATGACATACTGAATTTGCTACAACATATAAACTTCCATTTGTTTTGCTGAGTGATGAAAAAAGCAAAGTAAGAAAACTCTACAAAGTAGGATCAACTTTTGGTATTATTCCCGGAAGAGTCACTTATATAATTGATAAAGAAGGAATAATTCGACATATTTTCTCATCTCAATTCAATCCTAAAAAGCATATTGATGAAGCATTACAGGTTTTGGATGAAATGAACAAAGCATAAATCAAAACTGTAACTATGTCAACAATTAAAATTGAAAAACAACATTTAAATTATAGTATATCTCTTTAGAAGAAAATAATACATAAGGACGTAACAAATTTTGTTTGCAAAAAGATCAGAAGCACTATTACTAATTTCAGCAACGCTAGCGATTATTCCCATGTTCTTTATACCAAAGTCCTTGTTTGTATTAATCCCATTTGTGTTTTTCGTAATCTTAACTGGTTTTCTAATGTATTTCTTCCGCGATCCTACCAGAATCTCTCCAGAAGGGGAAGGAATAATTGTTTCTCCTGCTGAAGGAAAAATACGTGAAATAGTTGAAGAAGAAGATGGGTCAACACGAGTTCAAATGGAATTATCGGTATTCAATGTTCATGTAAATCGTGCTCCAATTGATTGCAAAATTATTGCTATAACAAGAGAAAAAGGAGCTCATTGGCCTGTGTGGTTTAAAGGGAATTTCGCCACTCAAAATGCACGACTGCATTACGACCTAGAAACAAATGAAGGGTTTTCTTTCAGAGTCACTCAAATTTCAGGTATTTTTGCTTGGAGATGCGTGAGCTATGTCGATGTTGATGAGATTGTAAAACGAAATGATAAAATTGGCATTATTCGTTTTGGTTCTGCAGCCAATGTTATATTACCAAAAGATTGTGGATATGTACCTTCTGTAGAAGTAGGTGATACCGTTAGAGCTGGCGAAACCATTATCGCCCGAAGAAAGTGATTTAGTATGGTTGTTTCTGAAAACTCTAAGAAATCAGATGAAACTGAAATCAGTGAGGATGCTCAGGAAAGCAAACTAAAAATCCCAGAATTCTCAAAACCTATTAGGATGTTTTTCGCTTTTTTAGCAAATCTCATTACAACACTTAATTTTGTTAGTGGAGTGACGGCAATAATTTTGGTAGTAATAGATCCAAGAAATCCAGTATATATCCTATGGGCATCAAAATTAATTTTATTAGCAATCATTTTCGATTTCTCAGATGGGATACCCGCAAGATTAGCGCGGAAAGAACCCGGATTTTTCGGTGTGGTAGTAGATTCCGTAGCAGATACAGTTTCGTTCGGTTTAGCACCCGCTGTAATGTTATCATTGAGCTTACCACTCATTGGATCAGAAAGCACGGCTCATTTTGCTTTAGCAATATCATCAATTGTTGTAGGAGTGTATTTCGGTTTTTGTACAATATTTAGACTTGTTCGCTTTACTAAATCTCCAAGTAAAAAATGGTTCAAAGGAATTCCCTCACCTGGTGCTGGATGTATTGCAGCTAGTTATTTTATCATCAAACTATATATCGAAGAAGTGGTTTCTTCTACATCAATAGCAGTGCCAATTATTGGTCTTCTACTAATGATTTTTACTGGTTCAATGATGATAGTTAATTTCAAATATCCTACAACAAAATTACGAAAAAACTTTTTGGAAATATTCCTTTTAGGATTAACTGCAGTAACAATTGTTGCTATGGCAATAGTTCCATTGAATATTATTATCTACCCCGCTGGACTGCTTGCTGCATTAACTAGTCTATACGTTTTCTATGGACCATTCTATTTGCTAACTCATATGATAGATCGAACAAAAGAAGTGGATACTTAATTGTGTCGCTGTTTCTTTGTTTTTTTTTAAGAAATAATCGTCCTTGCACAATAACAAAACTTTACTAATGAATGAGTTTAAGTTTATAAGAGAAAAACAAAACAATGTTCAGAGGAAAAAAGAATGGATTTTCAACGTATACCCTCAACTTCACCTTTAGATGAATTAAGAAAAACAAAGCTTCTTCCAACTGGCGTTCCGGGTTTTGATGTCAGTATTGGTGGTGGAATTCCTGATGGGTCACTAATTTTGTTATTAGGTGAACCTGGTTCAGGTTATGATATTTTTGCATTACAAATGCTCTACGAGCAAGCTAAACTAGGCAAGAAAATCTATTATGTTTCTGTAGATAAACCTCCCTCGGAAGTGGAATTAGAGATGATGACCTTTAATTGGAATATTGATACTTACAAGTCAATAGGTTCATGGTCCTATATTGATGCATACAGCGCAAAATATGCTTCACCGGACAGTCAAAATTCTCCAGTGATTTCTTGGGATAAAGGATTGTTAAATCTTTTAAGAACGAAATTCATTGATCTAGTAGCTAAATCAACACAATCATTTACTATTGTAGATACACTCTCACATTTACTGCTTGACTATCCGGAAGAACAAGTAAGAGATTTAGTCGAAAATTTCACCAATAACGTTGTTCGGAAAGTAGGTGGAGTACATTTGATGTTGATGATAAAAGGGATGCATGATCTGAAAACTGAAACCCTATTTAGCCATTTAGCTGATGGAGTAATTGATTTCTATATGCGAGAAAGACAAGACCAGCTGCAGAGAACTTTCCGAGTGAGAAAGATGCGGAAAGCAATCTACGATACGCGATTGTATCCAGTTAATCTTGAAGAAGAAGGTTTGATAATCGAAACAGCTAGAAGAATATAAAATAACTTTTCTAGCTCAACTCATTTTTTCTATTTTTATTTTGTTAAAGGTAATAGTGAAGCTTTTATTCTTGAAATACGACAAATAATTAAAGTAAAGATTATCACGTTACCGTATTGAGTCATTCATTCATGTGAGGATAGTACAAGTGGTTGATAAACAAATTCCATGGACAGAATCATTTCGCCCAAAAAACCTAGGTCAAGTTGTAGGTAATGAAGATGCTGTAGTGGCGCTCAGGGATTGGTTTGATTCATGGTCACCAACTGCGAAAAAGAAAGTAGCAATTTTACATGGACCTGCAGGAACAGGAAAAACAAGTAGTGTTATAGCACTTGCGAATGAACGAAAATATGAATTAGTAGAAATGAATGCAAGTGATTCAAGAAATAAAGATGCTATTATGAGGATAGCGGGAAGCTCTGCAAGGGAAGGCACAATTTTAGAAGGCGCAAAAGGGAAAAGAATTCTACTTATAGATGAAGTAGATGGATTAGCAGGTAGAGAAGATCGTGGTGGAGTAAAAGCATTAGTTGATGTTATACGTGAAGCTGCAGTACCAATTATTTGCACTGCAAATGAAGCTTACTCACCAAAATTGAAAGCGTTAAGAAAGATTGCTAAAGTAATAGCATATCGACCTGTTCACCCTGAATATATTTTTAAAATTTTAAAGAAAATCGCTCAAGAAGAAAAAGTAACTATTCCAGAAGATAGCTTTCAATTCTTAGCAAATAATGCTGGAGGAGATATGCGAAGTGCAATCAACGATTTTCAAGGTATGGTCCTTCAGCTGAAAAGTGGTGATGTAACCGATATTGAGTTACTAAAACCATATAGAGATCAAACTAAAGATTTGCAATCATCGCTAACAGAATTATTTAATGCAAACGACTATTTGAAAGGAAAGGAAGCAATAGCTGGACTAAAAATAAAGTATGATGAATTGCTTCTTTGGGTTTTTGAGAATGCTTATATCCATACCAGTGATGAAAATTTAGCTGAAGTTTATGAGACACTAGCTGATGCAGATCGGTATCTAGGAAGGATAATGCGTAGACAAAGCTGGGGGTTGCTGAAATATTTCTTTGATCTAGTATCTGGCGGAGTTGCAGTAGCTATTGATAAACCAAAAAGATCGACGCAACATGTTTTCCCACAAAAAATAGGCATGTATGCTCAAACAATGTTCACTCGAGCAATTACTAAATCTATATCATCGAATCTAGCAGAAAAAATACATGTTTCTCAAAGAGCTGCAAGAACTGATTCACTATATTTGGTTCAACAAGTCCTGAATAGTAATGTTGGTGAAGCAGCAAAAATGGTTGATTGGTTGGAATTAGATGATAATCAAGTGAAGTCTTTGCTTGAAAAACCCGAATCGCTAAGAAAAATAAGAAATGTTGTTAATGCCTACGAAGAAGAACGAATGAAAATTCAAACTTCTATGGGTGATTTGAAACATTCAAGTTTCGATCGACCCGGTGATGATTGGACTACAATTCTAAAAGATCATGAAATTAGGAAAGAACAACAATTGGAAGAGGAAAAGAGAAGGAAAGAAGAAGAAAAGAAACGGAAAGCTGAAGCAAGAAAAGCTGCTAAAGCAAAGAAGAAAGCTGAAGTAAAAGCAAAAAAAGAAAAGGAAAAGACAAAAGAGAAAGCAAAACAAGTGAAAGAAGACCCAGAAGAGAAAGAAGAAAAAGCACACACTTCACTCGACCAATATTTCTAATGGTGAAAAAAACTAAATTACTCCAATCGTAATTTGTGGGTTATTGTTGTTTTAAAACTCATTTTAGATGAGATGAAAATA
>DAOUWQ010000438.1 GCA_030667035.1 Candidatus Heimdallarchaeota archaeon
AATCGCTCTAATTCAGATTGAAGGTTGAATTTACTTTCCATTATGAGTATCGGAATGTTTGTATCTAAGACGATTTGTAATTCCACTAAGGATTCCCTCAAAAAATAGCTAAGTTAGAAAGAATAAATAGTTTATTGAACTATTCCAAATCCAATAAGTCTAAATCTGCCTGCAAGGCGTCTTGAAATAGCAACTCTCGTTCCTTTCTCAGCGCAGACAAGGCGATCAAGTTTAACGGTCATTTTCTTTCCTTTAAGATTACTAATTTGACCGAGAGTAATAGCTGTCCAGACGTTTAACATCAGTTGTTCGCCAACTGCAAGGTTTTTTACTTTTGTCTTTTCATCAAGTCCGACAACAAAATCCATCAAATTAATTGCAAGTTCAATGCTTTCAATTACTGGAGGTAGTTTCCCTGGCTTACCAATAATATTTCCAACCAAACTATCTGCTTTAGTAATGGCAGGGTCAATATCAGTACCAATGGACATTAATCCACCGGGTTTTGCTTCTTTTACTTTGCCAAGTGTTCCAGCATGGATAGAAACAATTTTGGTTTTAATAGGTTCAACTTTTCTGCCTGTACGAATACCAGGTCGGATTTCAATGTCATCCCCTTCTTTAAGGATTCCACTAATTATTGAACCACCTAATACACCACCGAGTAACTCTTCAGGAATTGTTCCTGGTTTGTTCACTTCAAAAGAACGAGCGACAAACATTCGAGAATCAATTTTTTCGTTTCGTTTGGGTGTTTTGACAACATTTTCAATTGTTTCAATAAGAAGATCAAGGTTTACTCCATGAATAGCACTCATTGGTATAATGGGTGCACCTTCAGCTACAGTTCCTTTTACAAATTTGACAATGTCATTGTAACTCTTTATTGCTTGTGCTTCAGTTACAAGTTCGATCTTATTTTGAACAATGATAATATTTTGAATACCTACTGCATCCATTGCAGCAAGGTGTTCACGAGTTTGAGCTTGAGGACAATTTTCATTTGCAGCGATGACTAAAATAGCACCATCAAAAATTGCTGCCCCTGTAAGTAAAGTAGCCATTAAAACTTCGTGACCTGGAGCATCTACGAAGGAAATTCTGCGACTTACTTTAGTTTTTGTCTTGCATTTTGGACAAGTGGCCTCGGTTGACCATTTATCTGTGCCAGTGCATTTTGGACAATATCGTGTATCAGTATCAGCATATCCAAGCCTAATTGTGATGCCACGTTTAAGCTCTTCAGAATGAGTGTCTGGGAAGGTTCCTGTTAGAGCCTTCACAAGAGTTGATTTACCATGATCAACATGACCAATAGTTCCGATATTGACTTCTGCTTGATTCCCAGTAGAATATTCGTCGACTTCAGTAACCACATCAGTTTTCTTTGTTTTTGTCTTAGTTTTAGAGGAAGCTTTCTTCGTTGTTTTGCTACTGCTAGCTTTCTTCACAGTATCAGCTTTCTCATCAGCTTTTTTTGTTACTTTCTTATCTGAGGTGGTTTCTTTAGACAAAACGATTCTATTCTCCAGTTGTAATCAATTCTTCGATTTTCTTTTTACCCATTGTAACGATTTTCATGTTTATTTGATAAATTTCATCACTAATGGTATTTCCTCTAACTAATTTCCTTTTTTTCAGTCCCTTTTCTGTGATTCTAAACCCTTGGCTTTTAGTTGTGAGGATTTTTTTTCTGATTGGTCCGCCAAGGTTGCTTCTCATTGGGAAACCATCTTTATCGCTTCCGCCAGTAATCTTGAACACATAGCCAGGATATCCGAGTGGAGTGCCATCAAATTCATCACTAATCTTTTTCCCAATTAATGGGTTGGCTTTTGTGCCTTCGATTACTGTTTTGTAGCTTTTCCCGGATGCTGGGTCACCAATGTTGAGTTGGAATTTTGCCAATTAAGATTTCTCCTAGTTATTTAGTGATTGATAGTCTCACAATCACAAATCTCTACTCGGTTTCGGTTGAAAATGCTTTATATAATTACCGATGGTTCTTTTTCTATTTTAGAAATAAAAAATTTTCGCTCTTCTAATATTTATTGTTCTTCATTATATTATTTAGAATATCATTGTAGTGAAATTTCTCACCAATTATTTACTTTATTTCTGTATAATATTTCTGTAATAAAGAAGGCATTGCCTTGGAAGCAAAAAGTTTTCTAATGGCATTTATTCTATCTCTAAATTTAGCTGCTCCTTCAAAATTCTCCACAGCAATTTCTTTTTGCATCATCTCTTCCAGACGTTTAATTACTTGTTCGCCGTTATTCTCTAATTCGAAAATGAATTCCTTAACGTGTTGATTATATTGTTGAGGGTCAAAATCACCATTTTTACAAGGAGCTAAACAACGGTTGATTTGATGACGAATACAGGAAATTGGATATCTTCCACCTGGAGCAATTGTAAGAAGAGAGTTACAGATAGGAATTACTGTTAAAAAACCTTCAATTGCAATGTCTATATCAGAAGCAATATTGAACGGACCAAAAATATAGCTTTCAGGAAGAAGAGACTGATAGATTGTAAGAACTCTAGGAATTTCTTCACCAATGGTCACTTCAATAAAAGGATATCTCCAAACTTGTTTGTTTAATTCCGGACGAAAAGCGGAAATTAAACACCCTTCTAAAGTAAGTGCTTCATCTTCATTGCCAGTGATGATATACTTGATTTTCTTAGTAAACTTCCTAATTCTAGTTTTCTTCTTTCGCTGTTTATTATAGATGATTGAAGGTAAATTTTCAA
>DAOUWQ010000403.1 GCA_030667035.1 Candidatus Heimdallarchaeota archaeon
TACCTTTCGCATAGGTTTGAGCTTCCTCTAAGGAAACTTTTCTTTGATCAGCAATATCAACCTTGTTTCCAACAAGAGTTATCGGGATATCTCCAGCATTATTTTTGATCTGTTTTAACCAATAATCGAGACTATTGAAAGAATTTCTATTGGTGATATCATAGACGAGGATACCTCCAGCAGCACCAGAGAAATAGAAGGGTAGAAGCGACATAACAAACTCTTGACCCCCGGTATCCCAAAGTTGGACTTTTATAATTTTACCATCTAGTGTTAGTGTTTTCGTTAAGAAGTCCACTCCAAGAGTTGGAAGGTATGATTCTCTAAATCTATCTTCTGCAAAACGAATAGTTAAGCTTGTTTTTCCAACCTTTCCTGCACCTACTACAATAATCTTGAATAGATGTTGATATTTTGGACCTCTTGTTCTGGATATTTTTTTCCGCTCCTTCAAACGATAGTATTACTTTCCTATCTAATTTTTGGGTATTCATCTTTTATAATAGTTCTTCTATTGCCAATCCCAACTAAATAATATTATTTCAGTGCACTGGGCTCCGAAAAAAATTTAGTTTCTATCGTCTGGCCCATAGTTCTACGCCAATTACTTTGTTCTTAGCCACTAGAATTCTTGGGTAATAATTTTCTGCTGGAAATACTCCTTCAGGTAATGTTGAAAGTTCTTCTACTCTGAATTTACCATTTCGCATATCTTTCTTGTCATCTCCTAATAGAATGTATAGTTTAGGTGTGACAAGAATATAATCACATTCAGATTTTTCGGGTGGCTCTAGTTTAACCATTGTTTTTATTACTTTAACCAATTTAGCAGGCATATCTCTTGTTAAGAACGCAATCTCCTCTTTGGTTAATTCTTTTGGCGCTGGTTTAGGCCCAGCTTCTGCTGGCTTTTCTTTTTTCTTTGATAGCATAACAATTTCTGGTCTTGCTAGAGAGGTCACAGCCGTTTTATCGATGGTTGGTTTTGTTGAAGCTGTTTTTTCCGCTGGTACACCATCATTTTCATGCATACCACCCAATAGTTCCAATATGGGTAAAAACACTTCATCAATTCCTTCCCATTCTTCAACATGTTTAATGTTGTATCCTCTTTGTAATCTCTTTTGAGATGCAAGTCTTGCTGAGGCGAATTTTTGAACGATAGTAACATCATTTCCCTTGAAAACATAAATATAACGTGTGTCGTGTGAAACAACGATCAATAATGATCTGTGAGTCACTTTAACATCATTGAATTCTAATTTATGTTCTTCTCCCTCTGTATCAACTTCATAGACGTCTATTAGCATAGTTTTCACAATTCTTTTTTTAATTCTATGTTAGTGTAAAGTTACCCTAAAAAAAGAGTTTCGAAAGGGACATAAAAAAAACAAATAATCTGCCGACAAAATGCCTTTTTAGCACCAATAGAGCTTGTTTTTCAAGAAAATTCTCTTATTGAGCGTATTTCTCCTCGATAGAATAGTAGAAATACTCGAACAACAATGCTGTTTTACGCCGCTTTTTGGCAGTGAAATATAAGGTGAGAACTAATATGCAGGTAGTCGATAGAGACAAAGTCACTAGTGAGATATTGGAACTCCTAACGGAACAAAATTTCAAAAAAGCAAAGGAAATGTGGACATTTCTAACTACTGATGATGATATTCAGGGATCAATTAAAGCAGGGAATCGTCTTGCAGTAAAATATCTTAATTATACAGATCATGGGCTCGATCATGTAACAATTGTTAGTAGGAACGTTTTACAAATTATCGAAGTCGTTACAAATGAAATCAAGCCAGCAATCATTCGACAAGAAATTGGCGATTTGGATGATGTAGCAGTAGTTTGTATAGCAGCTTGTTATTTGCATGATGTTGGACACATAATCCACCGGAATTATCATGAACACTCTTCTTCTCTTATGGCTAAAGATCTTCTAATTAAGCAGTTGAAGAAGCTCTATCCAAATGTGGATAAACGTTTTGATATTCTTTCACACATTCAACATGCGATTTTAGCTCACGATGAGGACATCCAATGTTTAACTCCTGAAGCCGGTTTTGTTACAATAGCTGATGGATTAGACATGTGTGGAGGACGCTCCCGAAGGCCTTATGATTTAGGAAAAATTGATATTCATTCCATTTCTGCTTTGAGTATTTCGGCAGTAGAAATTCAGAAAGGTCCAAAGAAGAAACCACTAAGACTCAATGTTTTGATGTTATCCGAAGCAGGTATTTTCCAAGTTGAAGAAGTTTTCTTACCAAAATTGCGTTCCTCTGGACTAGCTGATGTTGTTGAGATTAACACTCTTGTTAATGGAAAACCAATTGCACTTTCACAAGTTTTACGAATGTACAGAAAATTTGAAGAATAGTTTCTAAGTTAGAAGGTCTTTAAAGACCCGTCTCTCTCTTTTTTTGTGATTAAAATTATCTCATTTTTATAATTGAATCTATGCTTTTATTGAGATAGCTTAAACTATTTAATGCTTCATCGATTTTTCGACTAAGATACCCATAGGTGTATTCTGACCCGTAAAATGGAGCTAACAATTGGGCTATTCTCCCCTCTTCTCCTGCTCCAACAATAATTGCTCTCTCTTTCTTGAGATATTTATGGTATGATAGTATATCCAGAGCTTGAAATTCCTCTTGTATTGGAATGACCATTTTAATCCTTGTACAATTAAATTCTTTCAATTCTAGAAATGTACTTTGAAATTCTTTTTTTTCTGGATATTGATCAAAGTACTTTGCGATTGTAGTTATAATTTTTTGTTCTTTTGCTGCAGTAGTTATTTTCTTTATGAATTCTGAATTTAAATTATGATTCAATTCAATCCCATGTGGGTGAAGTAAGAGAAAACTCTCTAACAATGTCTCAGCTTTCTTAGTAATTTCTTGTTTTTCAAAGCTCTTTTTGTTCACATCAACAGGGTCAATGGCAAGAATAATTTTCCCTTTTACTTTTGGAAATAATTTGAAA
>DAOUWQ010000377.1 GCA_030667035.1 Candidatus Heimdallarchaeota archaeon
ATAGAAATGGTTCAAACAACCAAAGAACACTCAAGTTTTGATTATCAGTCTTTAGGATTAAAATGCGGACTAGAACTCCATCAACAACTTGAAACAGAGCGAAAATTGTTTTGCAGATGTAGAACTGATTTGCGACTTGATGAACCTATGACCCGATTAACTAGACACATGAGACCAACACTATCTGAAATGGGTGAATATGATAAAGCTGCACTAATGGAATTTAAAAAACAAAAAATAATCACTTACGAAGTGCATGACAGTACCTGTACTTATGAAATAGATGAGACACCTCCATTTGATCTAGATGCAAATGCTATCGACCTTGCAATTACAATAGCTCGATTATTACAAATGGAAATTCTAGATGAATTACATGTAAATCGAAAACAATTCTTGGACGGTTCTATTCCAACTGGCTTTCAAAGAACAATGATGGTTGGTGTGGGCGGTAAAGTAAAAATCGCAAGGAGAACAGTCTATCTAGATATGCTTGCTTTAGAAGAGGATTCGTGCAGGGAAGTAACCAATGTTGGTCGTAATATTGTTTGGCGAGTAGACCGTTTAGGTATTCCTTTAGTAGAAATTGCTACTAAAACATTTAATTTAGATGATCCTGAAGAAATAAAGGATATTGCAAAAGGAATTGGTAGAATTCTTCGCGCAACTGGTAAAGTAAAGCGTGGATTAGGAACCATTCGCCAAGATTTGAATATCAGCATTGAAAAAGGAGCGAGAATAGAAATAAAAGGGGTACAAATTTTAGATATGCTTCCTGAATATGTAAAATTAGAAGTTGCTCGTCAGCTAGCATTAATAGAAATAAAAGAAGAAATGGAGCAGCGTAAACTTACACCAGAACTTTTTGAAAACAACACTAAAGATTGTAAAGAATTATTCAAAAAAACAAAATGTAAATTCCTTATTGCAGCGATAAAAAATAAGGAACAAATTATTGGAATAAAGCTTCCCGGAATGCGTGGTTTATTAGGAAAAGAAGTTCAAACCGGTAGATCCTTTGGAAAAGAAATTGCTGATAGAGTGAAAGTAATTACAGGTCTAGGTGGAATTCTTCATACCGATGAACTGCCAAATTATGGCATCACCCAAGATGAAGTGATTACATTGCGTGATGAATTTGCTTGTCAAAAAAATGATGCAGTTGTACTAATTACTGGAAAGAAAGAAGACACAATACAAGCAGTAGAAGAAGTACTTACTCGAGTAAAAGAGGCATTTGATGGCGTTCCTGAAGAAACAAGGCATGCTGTTGATGACGGTACAACAACTTTTCGGAGATACTTGGGTAGTGCAGGGAGGATGTATCCAGATACCGATTCCTATCCGATAGTAATCTCAGAATCTCGAATAAAGAGAATTGAAGAAGCGTTGCCTGAATTACCCGATAAGCGAGAAGAAAGATACATCCAGATTTTTAAATTGCCTGAAGCAATAGCTAAGAGTTTATCAATATCTTCTCGAGTGCCTTTGTTTGAAGAATTAATAAAAATCGGTTTAGAGCCAACACTTGTTGCAGTGACTTTGGAACAAACTATGAAATCATTTTAGCGCGAAAAAGTCCCTATTGGAAAGTTATCAGACAATATAATAAAAGAGATTTTTCAACTTCTTCTAGAGGAAAAAATTGCTAAAGAAGCTATTCCTTTATTGTTACGACATCGAGCTGAACATCCAAAAGAAAAGATAGATGAAGCATTAACTGCTCTTGGGTTAGAAGCTATATCTGAAGAAGCATTGAAAACAATTATTGATAAGGAATTAACGAAAAATAAAGAATTATTACTTGAATCTGGAAATAGAGCATTAGGAAAAATAATCGGTTTTGTAATGATTCAAGTGCGTGGAAAAATAGACGGAAAAATAGTTAATGAATTTGTTAAGAAACAATTAGCTGAAAAACTAGAAGAGATTATTGTAGAAAAAGGATGAACTATTGAGATAGGGTTCTCACATCTATTTTCATTTTTACTACTCTGCCATATCCTTCATCTACCTCTTCAAGAATCTCTCTAACAATCATATCGTTTACTTTATCACGAATAATTCGTCTTGAAGCGGTTCCTCTTTCTTGTTTTACTAATGCTGTAAGCTGAGAGATATTTTTTGGTCCTTCTCGAGTTAATACATCTACAATTAACCTCTCTATAGCATCAAGATTTACATCGGGACGTAATCTCATAATCCACTTTGAGGGAGAGAATATTGTTGCAACATTTGTTACTTCCTGGAATGTTCGTAATAATGCAAGCGTCATATTGAGTGATCCAGTGGCATCTGATAAATCAGGACTCATCTTGTCAATCTTACTTTCTAGTTGAGATATCCTTTCAATTGTCATGTCTAATTTATCATTTAGAACATCAAGAGCACCTAAATTAATTGTCTGCTTTTGCTCTTTTTTCTTGTCGCTCTGTTTTTCTTTATCTGACATTGACAATTTCCTGCCTTCATTACAAGTCGAAAGATGGCTTAATTTACAGTTTAGTATACTTTACTTACACATTTCTGATATTTAAACCTTTTATTATTAATGAAAACTCAAAGAGTTTTCCAACAGAAATCCACTGCCTCGGATTTTAGCTCACTAAGTTATGAATGAAAAGTAATTTAATTTCTTTCCAGTCTTTTTATTGGACTCCGTTATTTCATTCTCTTCTTCATCATCGTCATTTGTTTTTCCTTTACTTATTTTTGCCACTTTTAAAAGACCAATTATGCTACCATAATCATAAAGCATTGATCTGTATTTTCTGGCAACAATCCTGGCATGTTTTCTTGGCATGCCACTTTTAACCATTTTACGTTGCGTACGGATTTTAGCATTTGATCTCCTAATTGGCAAAACAATTAACATAGGTAAAATTACAAAAGTAAATATAACACAAAGCCAGATGATCTGCATTGTTATGATAAATACATTTGCTGTAATTTCCCAAAATCTACCATTAGCCATAAAAAAAACACAACCTGCCTTCAATAAAATAATTGTTGAGGATTAATCCTCATGTTTCTTTTTGGTAGTGATATCAATATTTTGCATTGCTTTCCCTATGATATTGATTGAGTCTGCATATTTGTTGACCATAGCAAGAACCATATCTTCTGGGAGTCCTTGTTCAGTTAG
>DAOUWQ010000267.1 GCA_030667035.1 Candidatus Heimdallarchaeota archaeon
ATGAAACAATAACAGAAATTCTTGAAATACACACAAAATTAGAAAGTCCAGGTTTTAAAATTGGAGGAATAAGAAGAGCTGCTATCTTAACATGCCCTAAATGTCGAGTAATTCTAGGTTCTACTATCTATCCTTAGATAATCACTTTCTTATGAGGTGTTATTTGAGAGATTTTAAAAAATGATTAAGAATTTATAAAATAAAAAATGAATGCTGAAAATAGATCCAGCATTTATTCTAATCTTTTAATAATTAATTTTGGAACTTCACTAAGTAAGCGTGCAACACTTACTCCAGCTTCTTCAAGAACTTTGATCTTTGAAGCAGCAGTACCTTTACCACCGGAAACAATAGCGCCTGCATGGCCCATTTTCTTGCCGGGAGGTGCATTTCGTCCACCGATAAAAGCAACGACTGGTTTCTTCACATGTTTTTTGATGTAAGCAGCAGCATGCTCTTCTTCTGTTCCACCGATCTCACCAATGAGAACAATTGCTTCAGTGTTTGGATCTTTCTCAAACATTTCTAAGCCTTCTAGAAAACCGAGACCATGAGATGGATCACCACCAATGCCGATGCAAGTTGTTTGACCGAGTCCTGCAAGTTTAATGTTACGAATAACTTCGTAGGATAATGTACCGCTACGAGCAACGACACCAACTTTACCTGGTTCAAAGATTGAATTGGGCATAATACCGATTTTGCACCCATCTGTGGATACAAGTCCAGGTGTATTGGGTCCGAGTATAGTTATTCCTTTTTCTTTTGCACGTTTGACAGCTCTTGCAGCGTCCCAAACTGGTACTTCTTCTGTGATGCAAACGATAAGTTGAATATCATTATCAATCGCTTCGTTAAGAGCAGAGCCTGCATATTTTGCTGGAACAAAAATAACTGTTGCATCGATTTCATGTTCTTCTTTAGCTTCCTTGATAGAATTGTAAACTGGCACTCCATGAACTTCTTGGCCGCCTCTTTTTGGTGTTACACCAGCAACAACTTTGGTTCCATAATCTAGCATAGCTTTGGTATGGAATGTACCTTGGTTTCCAGTAATTCCTTGAACTAATACTTTAGTATCTTTATTAACAAGAATCTTCATTAATTTACACCAACCTTATTTTGCCTTAGCAATTTCAACTGCTTTTCTAACAGCTGGTTCCATCTCAGTAAAAGCATTCATTCCTGCTTTTTCGAGAATTTCCATACCTTCTTTTTGTTTTGTTCCAACTAATCGAACTACAAAAGGCATGTCAAGGCCAAGTTCTTTGCGAGCATGAGATACTCCTTCTGCGACATGATCACATCTCGTAATTCCACCGAAAATATTAATCAACAAAACATCAATAGGTTCACCAGTTTGACCAACTTCTTTAACGATGCTTAGAGCTTTAAGTACTCGTTCAGTGCTTGCTCCGCCTCCAAGATCTAGGAAGTTTGCTGCTCGACCACCAAATTCTGCGATGAGGTCAACAGTACCCATTACTAATCCTGCACCATTTCCTATGATTCCAATGTCGCCATCTAATCTTACAAATGCAACATCATAGCTGTGTGCCTTATCTTCTAATGGATCATCTGGAATGCGCTTCTTCATGAATTCTTGATAGAGGGGATTTCTGTAAATAGCATTATCATCAATTATCACTTTAGAGTCCAAAGCAATAATTTTCTCACCTTCAAGAACAGCCATAGGATTTACTTCAACTAATTGAATATCTCGAGTATGCATAGCATTCCACATTTTCACTAGGATATCAGAAAGTTGCTCTAGTTCGGTTCCTTTGAAACCTAAGCTTGCAGCTAAATCTGTAGCATCTTTCGCTGAAAATTCGTAATCAATATCGAAACGAACATTCTTTACTTTATCTGGTGTTTCAGCTGCTACTGCTTCAATATCCACTCCACCTTCTGTACTCAGTATGAAAATAATTTCTCGAGAGAAAGTATCGAACATTGAGCTGATGTATAACTCATTGGTAATTGTTACAGCTTTTTCTATCAAGACATTTTGAACTTTCATGTCTTTGATTGTTCCCTTAAGAATCTTAGGAGTGACTTCCTCCAATTCCTTTCTATCTTTGACCACCTTGATCAATCCTGCTTTTCCTCGACCACCGGTTAGGATTTGTCCTTTGACAACGACAGGATAACCAAGTTCTTCCCCTGCTGTTATTGCTTCCTGTAAATTATAAGCAACTAAGCCAGGGAGGATTGGTATTCCAACTTCTTTGAAAACTTTTTTTCCTTCAAATTCTAATAAAAGACCCAAGTGACTAAACTCCATATTAGTATGTCTTTTTGTTTTAAACAAATAATTTGATTTTTAGTTCTTTTCATACAGAACTAATTTTTTCAAACGTTCTATTCGCTGTCTATTTTAAATAAAAGATTTTTCAAAGAAATCAATTTGAATTTTAGATTTGTTTCCACTTAAAATAAAGAAAGTACAAATCTACTAATTTTGGAAAATAAATAAATGAGCTAGTGATTTTTACTAGCTATCTTTTTTTCATTCTTCTATCTCAGAGTCATCTATTGGTTCCTCTGTAAATGGGTCAGGTCCTTCTAAATCGTCAAGCATACTTGGAAAGGCTTTTTTTGCATCATCCTTATCCACTAAAATACTAGATTCGATATCCTCTTGAGATTTATCTTTTAGATCATCTAAACCAATTTGCTGAATAAAGCTATCAATTGAATGAGAATCTCTTTGTCCTGTTTGTTTCTCTCGAATAATTCGTTTTGTTCTCCAACCGAGTTGTCTTTTAAGAACACCTACATCTTGAGACAAACCAAAATAATCAGAAAACATTGGTGTGGTTCTTAACTCTAGAGTTTGTTTTACTCGAACCGATTTAACAAAACCATTTCTAATTAAACTCTTGATATGATTATAGGATTGCTGTCCTCTAACTTTTACAACAGTGGATTGCATTACAGGTTGTTGATAAGCAACCATTGCTAATGTACGCAATTCAGCAATAGTAAGGATTGGTTGTAAAGTTATTTCTTTAACGATCTCTCCAATATCAGCTTTCACTTGAAAAACGAATTTCTTACCGGGTAATTCGATAATCTCAAAACAGCTGAAAAACTGTCGGTATTTGTTTTGAAGTTCTTTGATTAACGAACCGATTTCAGAAGTGTCTATGTCAGTTACTTGTGCTAATTCTAAAAGTTGAACCGGTCTTCCAGCCAAGTACAGTGCTGCTTCTATTGTTTGCTGTTTCTTCAATGACAATAGATCTTTTTCTTCCTCAGAGAGAGGTAATTGTTCTTCCATATGCTATTTTTGGATGACTCTATTATTAATTCTTCTATTATCTTTCTCTTTTCGAAATAGAGCTTGGAAATAAAATTTTCAATTCTATTCGTGTTCCATGTTCTGCAAATTATTAGAAAATAATCTTTCTTTGCTCGAAATAATTTCTTTGTATATTACAAATTTTAAATAAAATTATCAACATAATATGTA
Organism: Candidatus Heimdallarchaeota archaeon; assembly: GCA_030667035.1. Classification (GTDB taxonomy): domain Archaea; phylum Asgardarchaeota; class Heimdallarchaeia; order JABLTI01; family JABLTI01; genus JABLTI01. The sequence continues at coordinate 3,479 of DAOUWQ010000267.1, forward strand.
CTAGGCGATATTCTTATGGACTTATGTAAACTAGATAAATTTGAAAATATATCTGAAATGAGAAAGAAAGCAATTATTACACCCGATGGAAAAAAAATTGGTCATATCATAGATGTAGTTTTCGATGAGAGTTATTATTTACACTCTTTTATCGTTGGTGGTAGTTTTTGGGAGGAGTTTAGAGAAAAACTCGGTATAATCGATGATATTGATCCAGTTTTGCCTGTTGACAACATTGTTAAAATTTCAAAAAATGAAATTACCATTGATTTAAACAAAGATCAACTAAAACACAAATTTCAATCTGAAGCTTTTCCAGAGAAAGCCTATTTTTACAATAATCTAAAACGAAAAGAAATACATGATTATTATAACAATAGTATTGGTAAAATCTGTAATTTAATCTTCCTGCCTTGCGGTGAAGCCGCATTTTTACTTAAATGTTCATTACCAAAGGAATCTATTCCTCGTGGAATAACTTCAGAATGGGACCTTTTATTACCTTC
>DAOUWQ010000028.1 GCA_030667035.1 Candidatus Heimdallarchaeota archaeon
AACTTTCTGGTTTTGCTGAACGTTTCTTGTAATCACCGAATTGCAAATCATATTTCTTTGCATCTTCTTTCTTCAATTTAACAGCAAAATCAGCGATGTGTTGACCTGAGTATCTGTCTTCTTCTGGGAAGACAGAAGGATTGTGTGGGATATCCAGACCAGCTGTAATAGCACCACATAACATAGCTGAAACTCTTGTTGCTTTTCTAATTGAATTTATACCGATATCAAGAATTGCTTCTTTCACACCAGCTGCTTGCGCATATTTTCCAGCTAAATAGCCGGTTAAATAAGCGGAAGGAAGATTACCTGTTGCTCCTTTCCAACCATATTCCTTTAGATGTTGGGAAGTTGCATCGACCAAAGTTACATCACCGATGACTTTAGCACCTACGATGCTAACACGGACATGTTTATTTGATCGTCTTACAATCATTCTTGGTTTGTCTGATCTGAGAAGACGTTTTCTTCTCTGAAAGTTAGTTTTACCTTCTCTTCTTCTTCGGAAAGGAACGTGGTAACTTGCACTTTTCGCCATTTTCTTCACGTACTCCTTTGTTCATTCTTATGATACTCCGATCTTGCTAAACGGAGTTCACGCATTACTGAATCTACTTCAGGTAATTTTCTCTTAGACATTCTGTGATCTTGAATGTACATTCTTAGGTAATTCGCAGAACGGAACATACCACCTTTCGCTCGTCGATATAATATACGATAAGTTGCTTTATCGATGTAATTCTTATCTCTGATAGCTTTTAGATAGGCACGTTGCTTTCGTATACGATTTATCCAATCTCTTCTCATGTCTGAACGAGCGGTTTTCCTTCCTTTACGGCTACCATGCCCTCGTCTTTGACCTCTGATACGTTTGATATGGAGTTCTCTAGCTCTACCTCTGCTAATACCCTGAATTTTTCTAGCTTGAATAGCACCACTGTGAATTAAAGCTCGGATATCTCTTCTAGTAAGTGCCATTTGAACTTCATCTGCAGCATCAGGGTTAATGTAGACTCTGTGTACTCCTATACCGAGGATATCTGCTGCAATGCTTCTTTGGGTTTTCAAATCAGTCATGTTTTTTTACACCTCATTCCTAATTTTTCTTGCTAGAGGCAGCTTTTTTCTTTGTGTCAGCAGCCTTCTTACTAGAAGTTGTTGTTTTCTTCTTCGCTGTTGTAGTGGTCTTCTTAGTGGTTGTTGATGCCTTTGGTTTAGTGGTAGTGGTTTTCTTTGCGGCTGGTTTCTTTGTTGTTGTCTTTGCTTTTGGTTTTGTAGTGGCCTTCTTAGCGGCGGGTTTAGGTTTAGTTGTAGTCTTTGCTTTGGCAGGCTTCTTAGTTTCTTTACCTGCTAACTGTGACTCAATTTGGTCTAATTCAGCCATTTCTTTATCACTTAACCCACTTGAAGATGTTTTCTTCTTTCGAGGGCGAGAAGGTTTCTTCTTATCAATATCTTCATCTTCTAGCAATAGTTCTTCTGAGATTTCGGATATTGTAGCAAATGTTAATGCTTCTTCGGGTCTATTGATGATCTTTACATTTAGTTCATCGGCTCTGTTGGTCATATCAACTTTCTTTTTGAGTCCAACGGCTGAAGCAATACGAGCTACTTGAATATCAACGACGATTTGTTCAATATCTTTGACATTGTGAACAAGAACTTCGACTTTACCGGTTGTAGTTAATCCTCTAACGGCTTTAGGACCTCTAAATCCAATCCTAACTATTTTTGGTATACCTCGTATATGATGTCGCATATGGTTGTCGATACCTACAGGTCGTCTCCAACCAGTTCTTAATCGTTTGTATTTCCAACTTTCTTGACGTCTAAATTTAGGACGTTTCTTTCTTATTTTAGCTCTTTCTCGGAGTAATCGTTTGTCAACTGTCATGATGGTTCACTCCTAATCAATGCCAACATATTGTGCTGACAACCAAATACCGTCCATAAAACGTCGAGGATCTTTGTGTAATTTTCCTCTGAGTTTACAGATTTCTTGGATGTTAGCAGAAGTTTGGCCAACATGCTCCTTATTTATTCCAGTGATAATTAACTCATCACCGTCAACTACAACCTTAGTACCACCAAGGATTTTTGCTCTTCTTGGGTTTCTTTGCCCGTAAAGATTCTTGATGATTACTTCTTGAGGTTTCACTTCTACTGTGATAGGAAAGTGAGAATAGACAATAGTGAGCTTATAGGTGTACCCTTGAGTAACACCAGTAATCATGTTATTCACATGAGCTTGAATTGTTCCCAACATTGCTAATTCTTTTTTACGTGGAAAGGCTACGGACAAAGTTAATTTATTATGTGCAAAGGACATATCAACAGGTTCACCGTTAAAGTTTCGATCTAACGATCCTTTTGGACCTGTTACAGTTACCTTCATGCCCTTAAGCTCGAGCTTAACTCCTTCCGGTGCTTCTACTGATTTTTCTACAAATACAGCTTTAGGCATTTCATCATCGCTTCCTTATTTTTAGTAGATATATGCTAGGAGTCTTCCTCCTATACCCAATGCTTTCGCATCTTCGTGACTCATCACACCCTTTGGTGTAGAGACAATTAGAATTCCCATATCCCTTGCAGGAAGGAATTTTTCTTCCCAGGATTCGAATTCTTTGTGCTTTACAGGAAATCGTGGTTTAATAACCTGACATTTGTTTATTCTTCCAAGCAATTGTACTTTGAAGATTCCTGCTCGGTCATCATCAATGAATTCAAACTCACCGATGTAACCTTTAGCCATCATCACTTTTACCACGGAAGAGATAAGTTTTGAAGCAGGTTTGAGGTAAACTTCACGTTTTCCTAGCTTTTCAGCATTCCAGATATTATTCATTGCATTTGCTAATGTATCTAATAATGGCATAGTTTTAATCACCTACTTTATCTAACAGGGGAATTTATCCTCCGTGTCCTCCGTATCGTTTGAACCCAACAGTTTTTGCAACCTCACGGAAGCATCTTCTGCATAGGTTAAGTCCATGCCTACGAATCAATCCTTCACGGGCTCCACAGCGTGTACACTGTCGAGAACCTTTTCCAAATTTGATTACTTTTGGTTTTGATCCAGATCCTTTTGCCATTCGTAATTCACCTACTCTACAGATAATCCTAATTCTGTTTCAGCGAAAACTATCGCTTCATCACGAGATATCCTATGCCTCATAGGTATCTTGCTTGGTGCGCGGAATCTTCTTTTCACTCGAAAACCAGGGCGTTCTATTTTTAGAAAAACATCCAAGCCAGTTACTCCAAGGTTTGGATCATATTTTGTACCAGGGATATCGATGTGTTCTTTAATTCCAAAGCCAAAATTGCCTTCTCTATCAAAGTTTCTTGGGGAAATTTTGTTATCTCGAGGGTAGAAAACTCTCTCAACAAGTTTCTTGATACTTGCTTCGTCACGTATAGTAACAATAGCACCAATTGGCTCGCCTTCTCGTATACCGAATTCTCTGAAAGTTCGTTTAGCACGAGTTTCTGCTGTTTTCATTCCAGCAATGGATTCGATAATTTTCTTAACCCTTTCTAATGCTTCTCCAGATTCTCCTACACAGCAGTGTAGAGTTAAGGAAGCAACTTTAGGTTTGCGCATTTTATTTTCTTGCCAATCCTTCAAATAATCTTCTTTAGTCAGAGTCATTTAGTATCGTCTCCTTTTGCTTGAAACCATGGTGATTTTTCACCGATGATGAAGATATATTCGGGTGTGGTTTGAACCTCTGTACCATCTTCTGGAGATACTAGAGTCACAGTTGAAGCTCTGGGACCAAAACGCCATTGGACTTCTTTGATTGATCCATGTTTACCGACGTTTTTACCAGCAGTAATAATCGCATACATTCCATCCTTGAATGGGAAATGAGTACCTATCTCTTGAGAAGGAAGTTTTACTTCAATGGAATCTTTTGTATTATATTTTTGTTCAATTCCTGCTTCTTTTGGTAAGAGTATATTTCTCCCATCATGGAGATTTAATTGAGTAATACCACCTTTGATTGTGGTTTTATTCATTATTTTACAGAGTTTAGTAATTGTAGCCGTTTTCTTCATTTCATAAGGCATCATTACGTGTAACTCATGTGGTAGAATACGATATGCTTTGTTTAATTCATCAATTTGAACTACATCCATGAGACCGACAGGATGTTTTAGATTTGTAACTACATTCCCATCTATTTTCACTAGTCGTTTATTTACGATGATCTTCATTTCTCGAGCAGTATATGCTATGTGAAGAACATCTCGTAATAGAATACCTAATGGTATACAATTAAGACGACTATGAGGTCCTGGATCTGCACGGAAAGCGAATTTGTGTGCTTTTCTGCGTATTGCCCAGTTTCGTGGGGATGAAATTCTCTTTTGATGCTTTGAGCCACCTGATTTTGTCATTTTTTTTCACTTTCCTCTTAATTCGTTTTTTCTTCCTCTTTCTCTGCTACATCTTCATCTAATGTAGTGAGTCTTCGGTCAACAATTGCTTTTCGGCGTTTGTCTTTCATATTTTTCAGATTTATGATTTCGCAATTACAAGCACGAACTGGGAAATGTTGAGCTGATCCATCAGCTTTCTCGAATGTGACGCCTTCAATTGTTAACCTCATATTTTTGAGATCGATGTTTGAAACTTCACCTTCGATACCTCTGAAGGACCCTCTTCTAATTCGTACAGTATCACCTTTTCTGATAACCAAATTTTTCACGCCTTCTTTTTCTGCAAGTGTTGGAGATAGAGGAGCAGTTAACGTCTTCCTTTTTTTATGCAAAGGTGCTTGATAGAGCATTTTTCTTTGCTTGGAAGGTTGTTTTGTTAGTTTTGCGTTTTTCTTCATTTTGTTTCTTCTCCTTAGTTCACCATAGTGTTAATTTACACAATAGTACTAGCAGCATGGGCAACTCTTGGCCATCGTTCAGCAGCTTCTTTTGCTACTGGCCCACGGATTTCGCTTCCTCTTGGACTGCCTTCAGGGCTTGCAATTACTGCAGCATTATCTTCAAACTGAACCCAGAGTCCGTTTGGTCTACGGTACAATTTTCTCTGGCGAATAACTATTGCCGGGAGAACTTGTCGCCTCATTTGAGGGGTACCTTTCTTTACGGTTACAATAACCATGTCTCCTACAGATGCGGAAGGATATCGATTAAGACGACCTTTGAATCCTTTTACAGCTATAATCATGATGACTTTTGCACCAGTATTATCAGCGCAAACTAAGCGTGTGCCTACTGTAACACCTTTGCTAAGTTTTGGGAGAGATATACCTGTTACTTTTCTTCTCGACATATTCTTGATTCTCCTCAGTATTCTAAGATTCTATTTCCTCCACTAGTTTTTCCTTTGCTATTACAACATAGGAAACTGTTTTGCTGAGAGGACGACATTCCATTATGGTTACTTTATCTCCTTCTCGAGCATCTATACAGGGGGGATTATGAGAACTGTAACTACCATGTCTGCGTTCGTATCGTTTGAATTTCTTTATATAAAAAAGAAAATCTCTACGAACTACACATGCTTTTTGCATTTTATGACTGGTGACAGTTCCATTTATGATCCTACCTCTGACACGAAGAGTGCCATGGAAAGGACAGTTTATATCATCACAAACGTTTTCTGGTTCTGGAACATCAACGCCAATATATCTGGACATTTTTTTACCACCTTTTACGGATTACATTTTTTATTCTATTTTCACTTCTAGAGTTTAGTAAACTTCCATCTACATCCACGAGTTCTTTATTTGGTAATTCGAATCGAAATGAATTGTTTTTCTTTTCAATAGAGACTCTTCGAGATGCTGTTGTGTTTGATTTTGAACTAACAAGATCTAATACTAACATTTGTTTTGTTTCATCAACAATACAGCCTTGTATGCCGATGAGATTTTTATCAGTAGATTTTATTATTTCAATATTCAAACCAATCAACTCGTGTCTGTGGATATTTTTAGCTGTTAGTGGGCTCAAGCTCACCATTCTCTGTCATAACAGTCAAGATTCTTGCGATAGTTTTCTTGACTTCTTTAACTTTACTTGGTTTCTCTAATGAGCCACCAGTCGCTACGCTTGCTCGTAAGAGAGCAAGTTCTTTATGGAGATTTTTTAGCTGGTTTTTTCTTTGAACAGCGGTCATATAACGAATTTCACGCATCTTTAGAATTGCCATTTTTCATACATCTCCTACTTTTTCTTGGCATCCTTTTTTGACTTGGATTTCTTATCCTTGTCATCTTTTTTAGCAGCTTTAGCTTTTGTGTCCTTTGACTTTGCTTCGTCCTTCTTGGAAGATTTTGCCTTGGGTTTCGCGTCGTCTTTCTTAGTAGTCTTTGCTTTTGGTTTAACTGCGTCTTTTTTGGTAGTCTTTGCCTTGGGTTTAACTGCGTCTTTTTTGGTAGTCTTAGCCTTGGGTTTAACTGCATCTTTCTTGGTAGTCTTAGCTTTTGGTTTAACTGCGTCTTTCTTGGTAATCTTTGCGGGAGTCTTTTTCTTCTCAGTCTTCTTTGGTTTAGCTTCTTCACCAGGGGATTTTTCAATTAAGTCAGAAAGCTCTTCAACTTCTCGATCAAGATCTGTTTTCTTCTTAGCATCTGCTTTAGCTTCCGTCTTCTTTGGACCTTCTTCTTTCTTAACAGGTGCTTCTTTCTTTTTAGGAGTAACAGCTTCCTTGGCATCTTGCTTCTTTGGAGCTTCTTTAGGAATCGCTTCAGCAGTTTCAGGGGAGATTTCTTCTACAATTTTACCATCTTCAATTTGAAAAGCTAAAATGTTGATTTCGTCTGGTAATTGAACATCTCCTCTCATAATATTAACAGTAACACCGATTGTTCCTAATTTCAAAACAGCAGTTGCATTTGCTCTCATAACAAAAGTAGAACCAAGTTCGCCGCTTTTAGCAACAAGACCCATTCTGTAAGCTTCATGGCGTGATCTTTTACTGGTAAGTTTACCATTAATAAGAATTTCACATCCTTTTGCTCCAGCATTAACTACTCGTCTAAGAACAGAATAAGCAGCTCTTCTTCTGTGAACTCCACGTTCAATAGCTGAAACAAGAGAATACGCCATAACTTTAGAATTTAGTTCAGGGTCTGTAACTTCTTTAACTTCAATTTGAGGGTTCTCAAGACCAAACCGGACAACCAATTCATCAGTAATCATTCTGATGTTTTTTCCTCTTCGACCGATAACAATACCTGGTCTTGCAGCATGAATGGTAATGCGCTCACCCAAAGGTGTTTTTGCTATTTCGACGCCACCGTATCCGGCACGTCCAAGCTCACTACCTAAATATTCATCAATCTGTGATTGACGGACACCCTTCTTAATAAAATGAGTAATTGCTGACAATTTTAGACCTCTTCAATGGCTAATTCGATATGTGATAAATAATTAAATCTTGGAGAAGATGAACCATGGGCTCTTGGTATATAGCGTTTTAATATCATCGCTTTGTGTGAGCTAGCATGAATAATCTTCATTCGTTCAACATCTAGACCTTTGAATTCGGCATTATTTTCTGCATTATGAAGAACTTCTAAGATCTTTTGAGCTGCTTTAACAGGAAAGCGACCTGAAGGCCATTTGCTTAATTCCTTTCGATGTGCAACATGTTTTTTGTGGCGTTTGTAAGGAACAGCCTTCTTCATATCTATGACATCTTCAAGATATTCCTTTGCCTTATCAAGAAACATACCCTTAATGGTATTGCAAATCTCTCTAGCAGCCTTTGGGCTAATGTCTAGTTCTCGTGCACTAGCAATGGCAGTACGATCCGGATCAAGTCCGAAAATAGAGTATCCATATTGTGGCATTTGCTTTTCCTCGTAATTGTACTTTTTTTAAATAACATGTCGGAAAGACAAGTTTTTTTTCTTTTATGTGCGAGTGAATTTCACTCTAGTTTATACTTTAATCCAATGAATAAAGATAGATTATTCCTGGAACCTCCAAGAGGCGCGACTCCCCTTCTGCGAATCAACGCAAGGTCGGAGCCCAATTATGCGAACGCTTAAAGAAATTCAGCGTTGCAGTGAAAATAGAACACAAAGATACTGTTTAAAAACATTGCGTCTCTTTCTACTTGTGTCGGAATTGTTTTTGGAAAGAGAATAACTATTGGATAGAAATTCTACTTATAAGGTTGCCATTCACTTTCCTAATAGAAAAATTCACTCGAAAGAGGTTTTTAAAGGGAAATGTTCAAATAAGATGATTTAAAGTAATAAATAATCAATTGAATTAAAGAAAATAATATCTACAAGCGATATTATTCCCAAGCCGGGGGGCATTTGAGTGGTCAAGAATATTAATGACTTTATTGTGAATCGAAAAGATGGTCTCAAAATTTGCAAAATATGCCAAAGCATCATAGAGGATCCTGAGGAGCATATGAAAAGGAGACATCCAAAATATTTAGAATATATCACAAAGAAATCAGAAATAGAAGAAAAGTATATGTGTTGTTACTGTGGTATCTGGGTTAGAAATTGGCGCGAACACATCAAGAGCCAACATCCAGAGATAATTGCTGACGCATCAAGACGAATCAAACCTGAACCTAAAGAAGAAGAGTTTGAATTTACTTTCTAAGATCTTTACTTATTTATTTGTTTATTAGAAGAGGAGACTAACGCCTCTTTATTAAATTTTTTTCATTATTTCACTTTCTAAAAATAAATTAAATGTGGTATAAAAGATTGATAAAAAAATGATAAGCAATCTGCAAAAAGCAGATTGGTAATTTGTTATGCTAGTTTAGAATATTGTCGTGCAATAGCCATTGATTGGAATTTGAATCCAGTTCCTTGGTAACCTACTTTTGCAAAGAATTCTACCCACTGCAAACGCAAGGTTTGAATGAATGAGAATAATCCTTCAAGGGCTAATATTACAAGAGCACCAATAGCTACGCCTATATAATTAACAACACCCATACCATCTCCTCCTGTGAAATCTTTAAGAGTAAAGATATGAGAGAGTGCCCCGTGT
>DAOUWQ010000139.1 GCA_030667035.1 Candidatus Heimdallarchaeota archaeon
CCCTCAATAATTTTTTCTCCATCACTCATTCAACAGTATGATCAATATTCAAGCTAGTGAAGAGACTATTTATTCGGGGCATTCGACCGGAGCGTCGTCCTGGAGTAAATCCAGCCAGATAACTATCCAAACTGTCCACATCCTTCAGTAACTCTGCATAAGCATTTTCTTCTACGGTTTGCTTATCACTATGAACTTTGACAGATTCTATGATACATTGTTGTTCGTCGTCGGTTATTGGAGATAATTCATCTCGAGTGTTTTCATTATATTCAGTAATAATTTCAACAATGTATTGTTTTGCTAACAACCCATGATCTTTATGGGCACCTGTTAAAAGAGTGTAAATATCATGGAATGCACACACCAAGCCAGCAAGTTCGGGATTAAGACCTCTTTGCATAGCAACAAGTTTTGCAAGCTGCATTGTTGTATACATATGCATTTCACTCCAAACAATTGGTATTTCTCTATCTGTCACTGTTAATTTTTTCGCTCTTTCGTGTATGATGGACAGAATTCGATTTAGCCGCCACACAGATAATCCTTTTCTTCCTTTTTCTATTGGCCAGTTGTTCTTAGAAATCAATTTACTTCACAAACAAGAAATAAAAACACAGATATTAAAATGTCTCTCCCAATTCAAAAAGGCATTAAAAAAATAGTAGATATATATGGCAACAATTATATATCGCTTTGCCTATATATGAGTCAATTCCTACGATGAATTCAGAGGAAAAATCAATGATAGGAACCATCTAAAATGAGGAAAGATGGTTTACGTCTGCAGAAATTTGACCCTTCTATTTGATTCTTCTGAAGATCCATCTAATAAGGCAGCTAGAGTAAAAAGATGAGAAAAATGACCAATAAATACGATTTGGGGAGCAATTTTATCAACCGTCGCGGGAATTGGAAAAGGTATTAGTATTTAATGTGGAAGGTACTGGAATCAGCACATAGAACATTTCTACCTATCTTCCATATTTTTATTTTACTCGTAAATTTATATTAATTATCAAATATTTGTTGATATACTCTACTTCAGACATTAATATCTATTTGAATAGAATTTTAAATTGATTTAAGTATACCAACATAGATAATAGTACAAGGAAGGTAGTATAAATGACTGATAAACAACACGAAAAAATAGCCAAAATTGTCATTGAACTCACTACTTGTAGTGAAAAAAGAAAAAGCTCTACAGATGACCATGTTGTACTCTACATTGGTGGTCATGAATGGGATCTTGATAAACCTCATCATGATGACTTTGAAAGAGGAAAAACAGATATCTTCAATTTAGATGTACCTGCAGGAATGGATAGTTCCTATTTCAGATACTTATGTTTCAAGAAGAGAAAGCAAACTGGTAAAGATGATGATTGGTGCCTTGATAAAGTAAAGCTCACAATTAATGACAAGGTTGTTTATGAGAAGGATAACCTAAATATTTGGTTGAAAGGTGAAAAATCAAGCTTTTGTGCGCCAGATTTCAAATATGGTCAATCAGGTGAATAATTCATCTGATTTCCTTTTTTATTTATTTCTAGACTGTTTCTCGCTCAATTACTCAATAATTGACCATCTTAGAAATTGTTTTATTGTCGAAAGTTAAAGAAATAGTCTAACCGAGCTTTTACTCGGGAAAATTTCAACTATAACTAATTGTAAGGAGCTATCAATGGTGAAAGTAGCTATACTAACTGACGATACATGTGATTTACCAGTTGAGTTAATTGAAAAATTAGGTATAATAATTATACCTGTGAAGATTATTTTTTCTGACCAAGTTTATCTGTCTAGTGGCCCAACCGGGGAATTAAGTCTTAATGAATATTATGAAAAAACAGTTTCTGAAATACCAACAACTTCCACACCATCTCCGGGAATTATTTTTCAGAAATTTGAGGAAGCATTACAGAAAGCTGATGCAGCAATTTGAATTTTCATTTCGAATCTAATGTCGCCAATAGCAACAAATTCTCAAGCTTTAATTAAACAAAAATTTCCAGACAAGAAAATTCACATCTTTGATTCCAAAGTTACTAGCGTTGCATTAGCAATTTTAGTTTTAGAAGCAGCAATTATGGCCCAAAATGAGCAATCTTTTGAAGAAATAATTGAAAAGACAACGGAATTTATGGAAGAAGTAAATTTTGCTGGAATAATGTCCACTATGGAAAATCTGGTGAGAACAGGAAGAGTGCCAAGAACAAAGAAATTTCTCGCAGACTTCTTCAGTGTAAAACCAGTTGTAAAAATGATTGAAGGAAAAGTAACAGTCCAAGGAAAAATAAAAGCAAATGATGAAGTCATTATTCAACAAATGAAGAAATTTGGCAGATTAGCTTTAGAAAATATCAACGGTTTTAGCAACCATGTCCTAATAGGACACACTCGTTGGCCTGAAGCAGCGGAAGAAATTGCTACTTATATAGAACAATATAATCCTAAGAACAAAAAAATAATTATTCAAGAAACCGGAGCTATTGTTGCAAACTTCGTTGGTAAGAAAACATTGACTATTGGTTATCTTGGTAAATATGAAAATTCTTGGCTGGAAAATACCAAGAATTAAAATTAACAAACTAGGAGATAAATAACTATGGCATCAATTATTTGGCAATTTTTTGTTGCCCCAATTATTGGTTTATTGTTAGGTGGATTTCCTACATCATTCATTGTTTGTAAATTGGTGAAGGGAATTGACCCACGTGAATTTGGTTCAGGTTCAGTTAGTACAAGAAACGCTATTCGAGCTGCAGGATTCTGGCCGTGGGGAATGATGGTAGGAGCAACTGATCTTGTAAAAGGTGCTGCTGCATGTGCTATTGTAGAATACGCACTTGCTCGCAATCATCCATATTTAGATTATCTTGTAGTGTTAACAGCATTAGCTGCTGTTGCAGGACATTGCTGGATGCCTTATTTAGGATTTAAAGGAGGTAAAGGACTCGCTACAATGGCAGGAACGTTGATATTCTTCTACTGGCCAGTTGGTCCATTGATCTTCCCATTACTCATTGTTCTACTTAGCAGACTTTCAGGTTATTCCGGTGTTGGATCAGTTTGGGGTGTGAGCTTTATTACACCAATATTTTTCATTCTAGATCTAATAGGACCAGGAACACAAATAATCCAACCGTTCCCACACAGTTACCTCGCTGACGCTTCAGGTTATGGAATACCTTTCACAATTCTCTACGGGTTTGGCATATTAGCAATCATTCTACTTCGCTACTTACCAGAATTCAAAAAGATACGCGCAGGAGAAGCAAAAGTCTGGACGACACTCAAGCCAGATGATGTAATGAAGTAAATGCTTCATTACTATTAATTTATACCATTACATGCTTTCATAATTTTCATAGCTAGCTTAAGAAGTTTGTATGCACGATCATAATCTAGTAATTCTTCTCGCAAACATTCTTCTGCTCTTTCTCTCATTCTTTTTGCATCTAAAGGCTCATCATAAGCATACCTTAATTTCAGGTATTCGGTAAGAAGTTCAAAGAGTTCATTATTGTTTTCGGAAATAATTAGCATATCCAAAGGTTTCTTTCTTTCAACATCAAAACTTGACATTCGATATCCTCATTTTAACAATTTATATGTTCAGTTTAGTTGTTTTCAAACTATTAAAAAAGGTTTCTCATAACTCCGAGAAATAGTTCTGAGAAAAAATGAGAATAAAAAGCTCTTTTTTTGAAGGAAAATCAGGCTTAAGTTTCTGTCGAACGACAAATAATGGATTGAAAGGAAAGAATTATAAAAAGTTTCCATCAGTCAATCTCAGAGGCAAATAAGATGTCGAAAAAACTTCCTGCACAAAAAAAGAAGAAACGCGTTGGCATTCCTCGTGCACTCCTCTTCTATAAGTTTGAAGCAATGTGGACAACTTTTTTTGAAAAACTAGGTGCAGAAGTTGTTATTTCCCCTCCAACAACAAAACAAATGAAAACTGATGGCATTAAATCTACATTAGATGATGATTGTTATTCAGCGAAATTGTTCTATGGGCATATTCATGAGCTTCAGGATAAAGTAGACTACTTATTTGTTCCAAGATTTGCAAGCAGAAAGAAAAAAGAAGTTGGTTGCCCAAAATTCATTGCTTTAGCAGATATAATTAAAGCAACTTTCGAAAATGCCCCACCAATTTTCGGTCCTTATTACTCTACATCTCGAGAAAGACATGGAGTTTTGCGCTTACTAAAAATAGTATTCCAGATAGGATTTCATTTCACAAAAAACCCATTCAAGATTCTGAATGCAACTATAAAGGCATTAAGAGCGGATAAGAAATATTTGACGAATTTAATTATCAGTGAGGAAGAATTAGAAAAATGGGAACGTTCTGAAATTTCGCTAAATGATCCACCCATTGTTCCTGATGGAGAAGAAATGCTGAAAATTGCAGTAGTAAGCCACCCTTATGTCATTAATGATGAGTTCGCTTCTTTAGAGATGAGAAAAAAAATGCAAAAATTAGGGGCAGATATTATTACTGCTCAACAAATGCCTCGTTCAGTAATAGAACGTCAAATAAAACGATTAACATATGATGATTATGGGTTAACGGTAAAAGACATTGATAATGTTACAAAGGAAGAAAAAGAAAAATATTTTCTCGGAGAAAATGATTATCTCTATTTTGAATTCGAACATGAGCTTGTCGGAACGACAATGCATTATCTTGAAAACAGAAAGATAGATGGTGTATTAATGTTGGTAAATTTCATCTGCGGACCAGTCTCTGTTTCTCTAGAATATGTTAAACAATTTTCGAAGAGAATTAAATCTGAAACACCTTTAATGATTATCACTTTAGATGCACATACCGGGGAAGCAGGTTTTCTAACACGTTTGGAAGCATTCACAGATATTCTTCGATTAAAGAAGATGAAAGAAGGAGTTTCTATTCCAGGGGTAAAGAAAGAATCCCCATTGATTGTAGCTTAAAGGAGTCTTATACTATGCCAGTTACTTATCCCTAATTTGGTTCACTTACTTTATTATTTAAAGCAGTCTTTCAAGAACTAGAAGTACCAGAAGAAAATATCATCGAACCTGCACCACCGAATAAGGAAACTATTACTCGTGGATCAAAACATTCTCCAGAATGGATGTGCACTCCATTCAAATTATGCTTAGGTTCTTTACTCGATAGTATTGAAAAAGGAGCAGACCATGTTTTCCAAATTGGCGGAATTGGTACTTGTCGAGCAAGTTGTTATGGACCAGTACAAAGAGTGATCTGCAAGGATTTGGGTCACACTGTTAAATTCACTAACATTGATTACCATAAACCGGTTGAGATGATAAAAGACTTCAAAGCAGTCAGTAACGGTTTCAGTGTAGCCAAAACAATTGGCGTTTTGC
>DAOUWQ010000009.1 GCA_030667035.1 Candidatus Heimdallarchaeota archaeon
AAATGGAATAATGGCTCTTCCAAGTACTTCAGGAATTTTAATCAATGAATCATCCATTGAAATTAAACTGTAATTATATTTACCGAATTTTGTTGCTTTATGCAGGTAAATATAGAACACTGACAAAAATCTTACGAATAGTATAGATAAGAGTAAAAATAGAATAGGAAATGTCCAAAAAATGATTATTTCAACAATAAAATTTCCTGGAAACCATGGAAGAGCACCAGTTTTAGCTCCACCATCATTTCTAATATATAATTCATTAAACGCAAAGGCGAAAGCGAGATTTAATACGAATGAAAAGGCTAAAAGTACAATACCCAATATCGTTGTTCTTTTTCGAGGATTTTTTCTCACTATTTCAGGTATTCCAGGTAAATCAGGCATATCTTCAGCGAAATCAGTTTCAGTCGTTTCTTGAGACATAATAATCAATTTAAGTTGATTTCATTGGTTTAAAATAATAACGTAATTGGTATTTTTGAGCAAATACCCTCTTCATCTTGCAAAAAATTATAATGGTAAAAGAATGATAGAACATTAGAGCGCATTAATTGAGTGATAGCAATTGAGTAAAGTGGAATTTAAACAACTTAGTCCTGCGGATTTCTTCTATCGCAACAGGGAATTAGCTGGTTTTGACACGCCGATAAAAAGTCTCTATACAGCCTTCAGAGAAATAATGGAAAATTCTTTGGATGGTGCAGAAATCGGTGGTATTAATCCAGATATATTTATTGCAATTAAGAAACGATCTGAGGATGTTTATACGATATTTATTTCTGATAATGGGATTGGCATTCCGGGTAAAAAAGTACCAAATGCTCTTGCTAAGCTTCTTTTTGGCGGTAAATATGTTGAACGGCAATCTCGCGGACACTTTGGTCTCGGTGCTTCAATGACTGTTCTTTATTCTCAAATTACAACAAATTTACCAACTCGAGTATTAAGTTGTACGAGAGGGAGCAATGAAATTGATGAATATCATTTAATGATCAATATCCAGCGTAATGAACCGATCATAAGATATCATGCAAAATTACCCAACAAGAAAAAATGGCATGGCGTAACTGTTGAAGTGAATATTGAAGGAGATTATGGTCGAGCACATCCGAAAATCTTAGAGTACATAAAATCAACTGCAATGGTAGCACCTTATGCAAACATAACATTCATTGATGCCTATGGCACTCTCTATAAATTTAACAAAGTGATCGACGAAGTTCCAAGACTAGGTGAACCAGTATTACCCCATCCAAGAGGTATAGATACAGAAAAAATGCTTCGGTTATTGAGAGTTGCAAGGCAAAGAACAATGAATAAATTCCTTCAAAATAATTTTCAGCGAATAGGAGAAATAACAGCAAAAAATTTCCTTAAATATGTTAATATTAAATTAGATAAAGACCCTCAAAAACTAGAGCACGATGAAATTATCCGAATAGTACAAGGAATGAATTCCTTTGAAGATTTTCTTAGCCCAGAAACAAAATGCCTTTCTCCAATTGGAGAAAATGTACTCACTAAAGGCATAATAAAAGAATTAGAACCTGAATTTGTTACTGCGATTACAAGAAGACCTCAAGCATATTCGGGACATCCTTTCGTCATTGAAATAGCTTTTGCTTATGGGGGTAAAATAATTGAGCGAAGCTCTGAACCAAACCTATACCGATTCGCTAATAGAATACCACTTCTTTATGATCAATATGCAGATGTTGCTGCTAAAGTAATTCGAACATTCAATTGGCGAATGTATAAAGTTCCAGATAATGCTCAATTAGCAATCATAACTCATGTTGCTTCAACCAAAGTTCCTTACAGAACTGCAGGGAAAGAATCTATCTCTGACCGAGAGGAAATAGAACGTGAAGTGAGATTAGCTATGCAAGTTTGTGCGAGAAAGCTTCGAGTGTATCTCTCAAGAATTGATCGAGAACAAAGACAAGCATTACGAACAAGTATTTTTGTGAAATACTTACCTTTCATTGCTCAATTCGCTACTAGACTTAGTGGAAAGAAGACTGTCCCCTCAACTGAATTCCTTGGTGGAGAAGAAGCAAAAAGTGATGATCAGAATATCAATCCAGGTGTGAAATGAAATGTCAAAACCAAAACCAGAAAATCATGCGGATAAGATTAAGAAAAAATCATTTGATAAATTAGTTGCACTTGGAAATAAAATATACAAACAACTCCAAGATGAAAAATATCCTGAATTTGATATGCCATTACGAACGAGTTCTAACATCTTTTATGACGAGAAAACAAGACAATATTCACTCGGGAAAAAGAAAATCAAAAGATCTTCAAGAAATGTTAGACATCTAAAACCATTTTTGCAAACAATGTTCGTTTCAATGTTCGCTGCTCGAGATCTTTTAGAACCTGGCAGAACGAGTACATTGAGAGATTTGTATTATTCTTCAGAATCAGCCATGGCTAAAATGTTCAAAAACCAATCTGAATCTGATAACATTATTACCGATGTAGAATCAATAATTGGAATGGCTCGAGAGGATTTCAATATTTTTCCAGATGCTCGGAGCACTATTTATGGCGATCTTACAATTTCCTTCAAAGATAAGAAGACTGGTAATAAACGCGAAATAAATCTCACATTTAACCCAGATGGACAAACAATAGGACCTACAATGGTTCGAAGCGATTTTGTAAAAACATCAGCAAAAAAAGTAATCTGTGTTGAATCAGGTGGTATGTTTCAAAGATTAATAGAGGAAGATGCAGATGAGCAATTTGACGCTATTCTTGTTCACCTTGCAGGGCAAGCTCCTCGAGGAACTAGAAGAATAATTAGAAGATTAAATGAAGAAATGGGATTACCTGTTTATGCGTTTGTAGACGGAGATCCATGGGGAATTCATATTTACAACGTCATTGCGGCTGGTAGCGCAAGTGCAGCTCACCTTTCTGGTTTAACCACTCCGGATGCTGTTTGGATGGGATTAACGGCCTCAGATATAATCAATTACGATCTTCAAACAGATCAATTTTCAAAAGGAGATACAACACGCACTGTCCAATTACTTCGCGACCCACGTTATCAAAAACCATATCTTCAAGAAGAACTGAAGAAATTCCTCAAACTCAAACGAAAAGCAGAGCAGCAATCACTCACTTCCAAAAGTCTTACTTTTGTTGTTGATGAATATTTACCCGCAAAGTTCAAAGAAATTGATAAATTACAGAAAGCAGGAAAAATCTAATTTTTTTCTCCTTTTTTTTCTTTCTAAATTTTTGATACAATGAAAGAAGCAAATGGTTACGGCACAAGAATTCATTTTAATGAGTCAGCTCAAGTAATGGGAGTTTATACTGGTCCTAAAACGATTTGTATAAGTTATGTAGGAAACTGGGATAAGAAGTGGATCATCACATAATCTTCTCAAATTAATTGCATTAGGTTTGAGTAATAGAAAAAAAAGTTTTTTGGAGCTCTGCTCCAGTTTTTTTCTATCCCATTTCTGTCTCTCTTCCTACAGGGATTTTTTTGTGTACACTCTCTAATAGCCTTACTAATAATGCAATATCTAGCGACAAAACAATTAGCCCCTGTGTTAGATGTAGAAAACCATTTGCACCTATTACCCAATCCATTAGAATATTGCTCCAAGGTGGACTAATGGGTAGAAAGAGTGCAACAGGTACACATAGTAAAACAACAATAGTTCCTATATATCTAACTGGCATTTTGAAAGCTAAGGTTAGAAGCATAAAAAATAGACTATAAGCTATCATAACTAAGGGGTTGAAATAGAGTAATGTCCCTACAAAAACACCTAATCCTTGTCCTCCATTAAATTTTAACCAGATAGGATAATTATGACCAATAACACATAAACCAGGACCAAGTATACACATGAAGGTATGGTAGATGTTTGATCCATCTAAAGCAATAAAATGTTTCAAGGAAAAAATATGGTCAATAAGTGCAATTGCTAGAGTTCCTTTGAAACAATCAAGAAGCAAAACAATATAACCAAATGTTATCCCAAACGTTCTTACTGCATTCATCGCTCCGGGGTTTCCGGTATGGTAATCTCTTAAATCCTTTCCTTTTACTAGTTGCCCTAACCAAACTGAGGTAGGTATTGAACCAAGTAAATAGGACCCAATACTGGCTAATATAATCCATAATATATCAATAGCTGCCATTTCTGTCAAATCGTTGGAAATAGTTGATAATTAACTCAAATATAGCCAGAGGTTATTTTTAAATATTGATTATAATTACAATTTTTGAGAAATCGATACGAATGATATTTTTTGTACTTTGGTGACTTATATATTTGAAAACCAAGAAATTGATTGACTAGTAGAGTATATAAAGACCTTTTCACAGATATTTATGCAATCAAAATGAGGTGGAAATCATACGCACCAGAATCAATGTACTTCACCTTGAAGATAATAAAAATGATGCTGAATTAATAAAAACAATACTCACATCAGGGCACATTGTTTTTACCATATTTCTGGTAGATAATCGTGAAGATTTTCTTAAAATATTGAAAGAAAAAAATATTGATTTAATTATAGCTGATTACAGTCTTCCTTCATTCGATGGACTTACTGCTCTAAATTTAGTACGAGAACTAAAAATGAAGATTCCTTTTATTTTTGTCTCTGGTGTTTTGAAAGAGGAAATAGCAATTGAGGCTTTACATCATGGTGCAACAGATTATATTATAAAATCTAAATTAGAAAGGTTAGTTCCATCAGTTAATAGAGTAATTCAAGAAATCAATGAAAGAGAGCAAAGTAAGAAAATGCAAGAAGAAATTACTCAACAAGAAGTAATGTATCAAAAAATAGCTGAGCGTGTTCGTGGTTTTTTGAGGATGAATCTTCCCTCAGGAAATTTTACTTTGGTTGATAAATACTTTGCTGAGTTAAGTGGTTATTCGATGAATGAATGGCATCAAACACCAAATTTTCTTCAAAAAATTATCCATCACGATTTTCTTGACTATTATAATGAAAACTTCAAGAAAATGCAGCAAGGATTTGTGCCGAAAGTAATGGAGTATAAAATAATCCGTAAAGATGACAAAGAACGTTGGTGGATACAATTCAATCTTGGTGCATATGATATTGACCAAAAATTATTATCAATATCAATGGTTATTATTGATAATACTGAAATCAAGGAATCGCAATTAAAATATCAACACATATTTGAAAACGCTATAGTTGGAATCTTTAGAACGGATGTTAAAACTGGTGAAATAATTGAAGCTAATGATACAATGGCACAAATTTTCGGTTATACATCAATTGATGAATTTAAAAAATATTCAGCTATAACTTTATACAGAAATGAAGAACAAAGAAAACCATTTCTTAAAATTATCAAAAATGAAGGTTATGTTTTAGGTTACAAGATGCAAGCAAAAAAGAAAAACGGAGAACAAATATGGATTAGTTTATCAGGTAGATTATATCCTAGAGAAGGTTATATAGAAGGTTTTTTGATAGATATTTCTGAACAGAAAAAAGCTGAAGATATGCTTGAAAGAGATAGAAGAGCATATCAAATTATTTCTGAAGCAGCATTACAAGCAAAAGATATACCTGACTTGTGTAATCAAGTTTTAGTTGGACTTATTGAAACGCTTTCTTTTGATTTTGGTATAGTTCATTTGTATAATGTGAATGAGAAATTACTTAGAGCGGTCATAACTTATGGTGTTGCTAAGAAAGACATTGCACAAATAGTAGAAATTGCTTTAGATGATACAGAATGTTATATTGCAACAGCTGCAAGAACTAAAAAAGCGATTTTTACTCCAGATATAAGTAAAAGTAAAAGAAAAACATTTCTTCAAAAGAAAGTAGCACTTTACTTCCCTGAAACACAAAGCTTTGTATCATGGCCTATTCTAAATGCTGAAGGAAATTTGCTTGGTACGGTACAAATTTTATCAAAGAAACCTAAAGAACTACAAGAAGAAGATAGAATTTTCTTTGATACACTTTTAAAATTCTTCGCTACTGCCCTTGAAAGAAAGTTTGGAGAAAAAGCTTTGCAAGTGAGTGAAGAGAAGTATCGAAATTTATTTCATGCAACACCTATAGGGATCATAACTTGTGACAAAAAAGGAATCATTCAATCTGTAAATAAAATAGCACTTCACATTCTTGGCTCACCCTCTGAAGAAGCTACCAAAGAGATCAATCTGTTAACTTTTCCATTATTAGTCAAATACGGAATTTCCAAAGATCTCAAAACATGTTTGAAAACTGGCGATCTGATTCAGAACGAAAGAGTATATAGTACAAAATGGGGTAAGGAAATAATTCTCCTTTACAAAATATTTCCATTGAAAAACCAAAGAGGGAAAATCACAGGAGCAATGTCGACTTTTGAAGACATATCAGAAAGAAAGAAAAATGAAAAATTAATACAAGAGAGTGAGAGAAGTTATAGATTGCTCGCAGAAAACATTACTGATGTTATTTTTACACTAAATCTAAACTGGGAGATTACATATGCTAATCCTGCAATTGAAGATTTAATTGGATTCAATAATAAAGAGATTTTAGTAAAAACTCTAGATGAACTACTTAAACCTCAATCATTAGAAATAGCTCTTAAAACACTCTCAGAAGAGCTGGAAATTGAAGAAATAGAGGGCAGCGGACCAAACAGATCAAGAATAATAGAACTTGAGTTTAATTGCAAAGACGGATCTACTGTTTTAGTGGAAGCAAAAGTCACTTTTCAACGTGATAGTGATGACGAGCCAATCGGCATTCTGGGTGTTCTCCGAGATATCTCTAAAAGAAAAAAAATGAAAAATAAAAATTAATCAACTTGTTTGCATTATTATTGTTTACAGTTTCTTTGTATTTATTCTGTCCAATACCTTAGCTGCCTCATGTCGTACCTCTTCAGATACATCTTCGATTAAGCATTTACTCAGTGGTTCAACAGCTTCTACAAAACCAAGCATGCCTAAAGCTTTGACTGCAAAATGTCGCACCCATGCATCTTTTTCTTTAGCTAAGCATTTGCTCAATGGTTGAACTGCATCAACAGCACCAAGCTTACCCAATGCTTCAGCGGCTCCTCGTCGTACACCTGCAGATGCATCCTCGATTAAGCATTTACTCAAAGGTTGAAATGCGTCAAAAAAACCAAGCTCGCCCAATGCATCAACTGCATTGTATCGTACTTCTCCTGCTTCTTCTTCTGTTAAACATTTACCAAGTGGTAGTACAGCATCAACAGTACTAAGCCTGCCCAAAGCAGCAGCTGCACCTTGTCGGACCACTGAAGATGGATCTTCAGTTAAGCATTTACTCAGCTGTAGAACTACATCAATAAAACCAAGGTTACCTAAAGCATCAGCTGCTCCCTGTCGGACCACTGCAGATGGATCTTCAGTTAAGCATTTACTCAGTGGTTGAACTGCGTCAATAAAACCTAGCCTGCCCAAAGCATCAGTTGCACATCGTCGTACCCAAGCATCTTTATCCTTAGCCAAGCATTTGCTCAATGGCTGAACTGCTTTAACAACACCAAGACCACCCAACGCATCAGCTGCTTCGTGTCTTACAGCTACAGCTACATCTTCAAGTAAGCTTTTGCTCAAAGGTTGAATTGCATCAGAAACACCCAACATACCTAAAGCCTTAGCTGCAGCTTGTCGGACCAATGCAGATGCATCATCAGTTAAACATTTTATCAGTGGTTGAACGGCGTTAACAAAACCAAGTAGACCTAATGCATCAGCTGCTTCACGTCGTACCTCTTCAGATATATCTTCGATTAAGCATATGCTCAGTGGTTGAACAGCTTCGATAGAACCAAGACTAACCAATGTCTTAGCTGCTCCTCGTCGTACCAATGCAGATGCATCATCAATTAAGCATTTATTCAATGCTTGAACCGCGTCAACAGCACCAAGCTCGCTCAATGCATTAGTTACTTCTCGCCGTACATTTTCATCTTCATCTTTAGCTAAGGATTTTATCAAAGATTGAACTGCCTCAGCAAAACCAAGATCACCTAATATCCAAGCTATCCTTCTTCGCAACGCAGCAGATGCATCTTCGATTAAGCTTTTGTTCAGTGCTTGAACTGCTTCCACAGTTTTAAGCCGCTTCAATGCCTCTACCGCTCCTCGTCTAACATCTTCAGATGCTTCTTTAGCTAAGCATTTACTCAGGGGTTGAACAACGCCATCAAAATTAAGCTTACCCAATGCTTCAGCAGCCTTACGTCGTACCCAAACATTTTCATCTTTCACTAAACATTTACTCAATGGTTGCACTGCCTCAGCAAAACCAAGATCACCCAATATCCAAGCTGCAAATCGTCTTACCTCTGCATCTTTATCTTCAGCTAAGCATTCACTCAGTGGTTGAACCACGTCAACATTACCAAGCTTGCCCAATGCCTTAGCTGCTTGTTGTCGCACCACAACATCTTCATCTTCTGCTAAGCATTTGCTTAATGGTTGAAGTGCTTCAGCGAAACCAAGATTACCCAATATCCTGGCTACCAATCGTCGTACCCAAACACTTTCATCCTTAGCTAAGCTTTTGCTCAGTAATTGAATATCTTCTACAACACAAAAACTAGTCAATGCATTCGCTACCATTCTGCGAATACCCGCAACTTCATCATTCAATAAAAATATTAATCTATTAATAGCAGCACTTTTATCAGAATCGGTTTTATTGGGGAAATCTAAATTAATAATTTTAATTTCCTCTTTCAATTTTACAATTCTATCTTTACCATTATTTTTTGACAAAAGAATTCCTCTAAACCTCAAATTTTAAATTGTAAATTATTTAATATTTTACCCTAAAAGATTTAGATACAGATTTTTTTATAAAGATTGTTCAATTAGATGGTAAGTTGAGATTCACCTTTCATGATGTTCAATTTTACTGGAAACCTTATCAACCATTTTCCATTCACCATTAATTTTAACAAAATTATGAAAATCGTAATACCAATTGGCAAATTGTAATTTTACACTAGCAATTGTTCCTTCTATTTGAATGGAAAGAATTTTGATAATAGCTTTGTCATACCACTCCTTCTTCGCTTTTTCATCTGGAAAGCGTACAGGATCTGGTATCCAGTGTTCGTAAAGATTCTTGCTTGTTTCAACATTGCCTAAAAATAATCTAGCATCCGGATGAACAACAGAAATCATTTTCTCATAATTCAACTCTCTTGTCCCCTCAATATAGGTGTTTATTGTATCTTTTAATTTTTTAAATTCAGAGATATCTTTGTTTTCATTATCAGACATAAATAGCTCACGCCTTGTTCCTTGGTAATTCTTAGATATGAAAGATAATAATACAATAAATAATTCAGATTTAAGTAATATTATAAGATAATTATAAACAACAGCAAATTTCTCCAATTTTATCGAAAATGTTTATAGTTATTATTAACCTCAAAACTATCTATCCTCGAACCTTTCTTTGAGTTCTAGGTTTGGCAATTCATCCTTTACGGAACAAGGTTGGTGACTCATCACAATGCAGAGAATAACAAAAGTTACAGAACAAACTCTTTCAGGGACAAATCTTGTTAATTGGTTTCAGTTATTGCGAGATAACAAATTCAAAATTGGTTGGCGATATCTTCCACGGGCTCTTTTTATCAGTTTAATTACTTCTTTAACTGCTCCATTTGCTCTCTATGAAAAAATTCGTTATCATAAGAAAATTAAACAAACGAAGATCACTAAACCACCGGTTTTTATCATTGGGCACTGGAGAAGTGGTACTACTTTCTTACAAACATTAATGATTAAAGATCAGCACTTCGCTTATGTTTCAAATTTGCAAGCATTCATGCCATCCGTATTTATTAGTGGGGGTCGACTTTTCAAGCACATGCTTAAGCGTCTTATGCCTGCAAAACGAAGAATGGATAATATGAAACTTGGTATTTACGAACCTCAGGAAGAAGAATACGCGTTAGCTAATCTCACGAACATGTCACTTTATCATGGTATGGTTTTTCCTCAAAATCTTCGTGAATATTCCAAATACTGTTCTTTTGATGGTCTTCCTAAAAAGAAAGTTGCCAAATGGAAGAAAGTATTCCAACGTTTCCTTCAAAAGATAACCTTTTATTCAAATGGCAAGCAGCTCATACTGAAGAACCCATCAAACACCTTCCGAATTAAGCTTCTCCTTGAGATGTATCCTAAGGCAAAATTCATCCATATTTATCGTAATCCTTTCGATGTGTATCTCTCAACTTTGAAACTGTATAATGATATGTTTCCTTATTTCTTCTTACAAGAACCTTACACGAATCAAGAAAGTCAAGAATTTATTATTGATTTGTATGAAGAAATGTTTATCAAATACTTTGCAGAAAAAGATTTGATTCCAGACGGCAATCTCATTGAAATTAAATACGAAGATTTTGTCCAAAATCCTATCCAAGGTTTACAAAATATTTACCATAACCTAGGTTTGGAGCATTTTGAAGAATCCAGAGAAAATTTCAACGAACATTTAGAATCCGTTAAAGGTTATCAGAAAAACAAGCACGAGCTTGATGAAACAATAATTGAAAAGATTTCAAACAGATGGCAACTTACCATTCAAAGATGGGGTTACGGTCGTGTTAAGCGTGTAGCAAAACGTGTTGAACGTAAAGGCACTCGTCTAGAAAAACAATCAGAAAGAAAAGAAAAACGCTCAGAATGATAGTTGTTCTTGAGCTTTTCATCTTTTTTATTCTACTATAGTTTGTTCTTCAATTAGGTCTGAATTATCAAACAACTGGTTACCAATCATCTGGTGTAGTTAATCCAGAGCCAGTGATGAATAGAACTGTTTTGTCACTTTTATCAATAAACCCTGATTCAGTCAATTTTATTGCTGCCGCAATAGTTGCTGCTGCTTCTGGGGCAACCATAATTCCTTCTTTTTTAGCGAAATCAAACATTGCATCCTTAATTTCAGCATCATCTACTGCTATTGCTGTTCCATTTGATTCTCGGAGAGCATTCAAAATGAGATAATCACCTATTGCTCCTGGCACTCGTATACCTGCAGCAAATGATTTCGCATTCTCCCATGGTTTTGCAAATTTGTCTCCTTGATGAAATGCTCTGACCATTGGTTGGCATCCTGTTGGTTGCACAGCAATCATTTTTGGTCGTTTACTATCAATAAGACCCATCTGTTCCATTTCATCAAATGCTTTCCACATACCAACTATACCAGTTCCACCACCTGTTGGATAGATAATCACATCAGGTAATTCCCAGTTAAATTGTTCTGCAAGCTCTAATCCCATTGTTTTTTTACCTTCAACGCGGTAAGGTTCTTTCAATGTTGACATCGAAAACCAACCATGTTGTTTCCCAGCGGCTTTTGCTTTTACACCAGCATCACTAATTAAGCCTTCAACTAGTGTCAATTCTGCACCCATCGCTTCTATTTCTTTCTTGATAAATTCTGGAGTATCTACTGGAACGAAAATGTGCGCTTTTGCTCCGCCATGAGCTGAGTATGCAGCTAATGCAGCTCCGGCATTTCCTGCACTTGGTAAAACAAATTCCTTTTCTCCCAATTCTAATGCTTTGGCTACTGCTGCACATAAACCTCTACTTTTGAATGTTCCAGTAGGATTTTGTCCTTCATCTTTGATGTATAGATTGTTTAAACCAATTTTCTTTCCAAAATTATTTGTTTTAATAATTGGTGCCCAACCCTCTCCTAAAGAAATGCGATATGAAGGATCTATTACTGGCATTATTTCATTCCACCGCCAGATGTTGAATACTTTTCTCATCTGAATCGATTCTTTTGAAATTGTTTCTTTTGCCTTCTCTAAATCATAATGTGCATAAAGAACTTTACCGCAGGCATCACAAAGAGTGTTTATTTCTTTATGAGAGAATTCTTTCCCACAATTTGTACATTCTAACTTCGTTATTACAGAACCAGTATTCGTGCTAATCAGTATCACCAACTAAGTGAAACCTTCTAGCAAATATTTAATGTTTTTCTATATTTCAGAAATGAATAAAAGTGGCAATTTTTACTTTACTTTTCGTTTCTTAGGTAATTTTATTGGTAATGAAGAGGTAAATAAAAATGACCGTTCTAACCATTTCTCAATTTTGGGTATGTTTCTGCAAATATTTTCAGATAATACCATATATTCTCTCATTTTTTTCCCCTCGAGAGGTTCGAAATGTTCACAATCAGGGTCCTCTTCTTGAATTGCTTTTCTATCTTCCTCTGACAATCTAACAAAAATAGTATCTTCGTGTACCCCAGTAAACATATTATTATTTACAAAATAGGTTACGCTCCCAAACATTTTCTTTTGAGAACACTCGTAAGGTTGAACTATTGTATCCAATAGTTGCGTTAATTCTTGAGATGGTTTTTTCCATTTACCACACAATTTCTTTCAACTTCCTCACTAGAATCCTTCTGTTAACCAAGGTTTCTTCATAGGGAACCATTTATCTAATAAATCAATATCCGCTTTCT